>JACDAU010000411.1 GCA_013695265.1 Chloroflexia bacterium | reverse complement strand
CAGCTGGGTCGTCCCCCCTGGGCGGGGCGCCTCGCCCGGTGGATCCTCTGGTACTCCTTTGCCGGGGTGCTGTGGGGCATGGGGCGCCTCGCGATGGGTTCCATCCCCGAGGCGCACACCATGTCCAACGACTTCCTGCACATCGCAATGACGTTGGTCACCACCGCCGCCCTCGTGCGACTGGCGGGCCGGCGGGCATGACGCGGGCGGCCTGGGCACCTGGAGCCTGACTCACACTCTCATTACACCGGCCGGTGAGGCGGGAATCCCTCAGGTACTCGCGGTGCGGGAGGAAGGCGATACCACGCTCGTCGAGAACACCGGAGCGGGCCACTCCAGCGCATATCCGGGGGCCCCTCACGAAAGGGACAAAATCGTACGCTACGGGACAGCGAACGGTCTGAGCGACCGGAACCTGCCGCGGTCGACTTGTTTGCTTTGCCGCCAGAGGTAATCGCCGGTCAGGTTGATATGTTCCCACCCGAGCGGCGACAGGTGCGGCAGCAGTGCGTCGTCCACGGCGTGGCCGTGTGCCGTCAGTCGCGGCGATCGCCCGCTCGAGGTACGTCGTATTCCAGAGGACGATCGCCGCGACGACCAGATTGAGGCCGGAGGCGCGATAGCGCTGGTTCTCGAAACGGCGGTCGCGCAGTTCGCCGAGCCGGTTGAAGAAGACGGCGCGTGCGAGCGCATTCTTCGCTTCACCTTTATTCAAGCGACTCTGCACCTGGCGGCGCAGTTCGACGTTCTGCAGCCAGTCGAGCGTGAACAGGGTGCGCTCGATCCGCCCCAGTTCGCGCAGTGCCACCGCCAACCCGTTCTGGCGCGGATAGTTGCCCAGTTTGCGCAGCATCAACGAGGCCGTCACCGTCCCCTGCTGAATCGACGCGGCGAGCCGTAACACCTCGTCCCACTGCGCGCGGATCTGCTTCACATTGAGGCGGCCGCCGACCAATCCGGCCAGCGTCGGATAGCGTTGGGCATCACCGGGGATGTAGAGGCGCTTGTCGGGGAGATCACGGATCCGGGGCGCGAAGCGGAATCCCACTCTCCTGCTGGAGGGTGGAGCCGCGGCTTTGACTCCTCGGGGGCGGCCTTCGCCCGAGGAGGTATCGCGAGGCCGGCCCCAGCCCGGTCGCAGGGCTCGGGGCTGGCCGGTCCCGTCAATACGCGGACCCGTGGTGATCCCGCTCCGCTGGGGAGATCGCAGCGAAGGCCGCCACGAGGCAGGGTCATGACGCTCCCCTGATCGACCGCCCTTTTTGGGCGTTGGACTCGGCTCCAACCGAGGCCACATCCTGACCGAGGACTGGGCACAGGCAGTCCCGCTCTTGATGCGCACCGTGGCTTGGGCCGAGTTCCTGGTGAATGTGATCCAGGATGTCGAACCGCTCGTCGCCTACAGCGAACGCCCCTACTCGTCACTACGCGCCGGGTATCGGCTGCGACTTTGGATGCTATGTGCACTCGTTTTGGCTCTCCCGCAGCCCCGAAGCCTCTAGTCGCCTGTATCGCGCGGCATCGACGGGGCCGGGCGCGCTGCCGCGGACACTCGCCTGAGGATCCCGGTCAGCAACTCCACCTCCGGATCGGTGAGGATGGATGCGAAGTGCTCGCTGATGCCTCGAGCGTACGCTGGCCACGCCTCGCGTAGCGCCTCCCTACCCTTCTGGGTGAGGACGGCGTACGCGCCTCGCTTATCGGTCCCGCACCGCTCACGCGTCAGGAGCCCTTCCACCTCCAGCCTGTCCACCAGTCGCGTCAGTCCGCTCCGGCTCAACACCACGCGGTCCGCCAGCTCGTGCATGCGTAGGCGCTTCTGGGACGCCTGGGAAAGCGCCACAAGCACGTCGTAGGAGGAAAGGGGCAACTGCCCTGCCTCGGTCATTTCGCGCTCGATGAGACCTATCACCGCTGCGTGCGCGTTGAGGAAGGCGCGCCAGGCTGCGAGGCGGCTTTCGGCCAGGTTCTCGTCCATATGATCAGTATACCAACATGTAGTTGCACACGCAACAACTCTGTGATATACTCATGTCGTTGCGTATACAATCTGTGCATGCGCAACTAGTGGTCCGGCTTCCAGCCGGGAATATCGATAGGAGGAGCGACAATGGCCACAAAGATTACACGCGAGGAACTCAAGGCGAAGATCGACGCGGGGGAGGACATCGTAGTGTTCGAGGCACTGCCCCAGATGTACTACGAGGAAGCGCACTTACCAGGCGCCATCAACCTGCCCCACGACCAGGTGGATGAACTGGCGCCGCAGTTGCTTCCCGACAAGGATCGGGAGATCGTGGTGTACTGCTCGAACCTAGCGTGCCAGAACTCGACGATCGCAGCCCGCAGGCTCACGCAGCTCGGGTACGCGAGGGTGCGCGACTACGAGGCGGGCAAGCAGGACTGGATCGAGGCGGGGATGCCCGTGGAGCGCGGCGGCGGTGCCGCGTCTGCCGCGCTTAGGTGACTACCGGGGATCGTCAAGGGCGCGGATGGCCGCTCACATTGCGGGCGGGCGACGTCCTTGCCCGATGCTTTGTCGGTGAAGGTGCGATCGACGGGAATCTGTTCCAGTTGGCGGTCCGGGTTCTCGTCAAGACTGCTGACCCGGACATAGCCGATGCGTTGTCCCTGCATGGTTCTCTCCTAACAGTGTCAGGAAAGAATCTATAAGGTTTCGGAACGGGTGTCAAGGAACAGCGAAAGTGATCCTATGCTGACGCTCATGAGTGGGGTGGCTGACATCGGGATAGGGTCTGCCTCACCCTGACACTTCGCCGCCTCCGCACATCAGGGCACTCGGCGTCACGACCGAAGCGTACGATTTTGTCCGTTTCGTGAGGTGATCCCTTTACTCACCCGAACGTGCATGCCTTTAGGTCTTGGGCCAGTCGTGGTCCTCTGCTCGATGCCTCAATCTTCGCGGTCCTGCTCGCCAGGGGCTGCAATCT
>JACDAU010000375.1 GCA_013695265.1 Chloroflexia bacterium | reverse complement strand
GAAGATAACCCGTCGCCGAGGTCCGCGCGCCGCTAGTCGCGCCCACGGAAAGAGTTATCATCCTCAGAGCCTCGAAGAGATTCGTTCGCCCGGACGTTTCGTGGCCTCAGACGCAACCTCGTTGATTTCAGCGGTGGGCGCCACCCTTGAGCAGGGCATGTCTCCGGGCCTGCCCGCGGGCCGCAGCCCGCCCCCTGCCATTCCGGAGGTCAATCTTCTTGCTCACCGCTGTAGTGGTGTTTCCGCCGTACCGCGGTGCGCAAGGGGATTGATCCTCCCCGCATATGATGCCGCGCCGCTGCCCCACAGGGGAGTTCAACTGAACGCCTGTGCAACTTCGCCTCCACACCCATACCATCGGGCTCCATGCTTACGACCACCGCGGCAGGGGCGCGACGTGGCACCGCAAACGAGAGTCCTTACATGGGTTCCAGATCACAGCATCTGGGATTCGCCAACAGGTGGACCTTGCGTTCGAAGTCTCGGTCAGATGTTCTTCTGCAAGTTGAGGTTGGTCGTAGTGTAACCGTGTTTCTGGTACAGGCCGATCGCGACGTGGTTGTCGGCAAACACGTTGAGACCGATGCGGGAAACACCCATGCGCTTGAGATCTTCCTTCAACAGATCCAGGGCACGGCCACCGTAGCCCCGCCCCCGGTACTCAGAATGGACAGCTATCTCAAACAGGAAGGCGTGGCGCGCGGCCTCGTCCACCCGAACCCACAGAAAGCCGACCGGCGCCCCCGTTTGGGTGATGGTCCAGAAGTGGTTGTCTTTGGTGCCTGCGCCGGTTGGCAGCAGCTCGGCATATTGCCGTTCGGCCTGCGCACGCTCGTACTCCAGGGATGTGCCGAAGTTACTGGACCGCTGCTGGGCCGTAGCCCTCTTTCCCGTCCCGAAGGAACGCCTCGAACTCCACATCGGTCATCGCGCGCAACTCGATCATCGGCAACTCTTATTGGGGAATCGTAGCTAAACCAGTTGAGGAACGATGCGTTTTCATCCCGCCCCACCCCATGCGTGCCTGCTACCCCACCGTTTCCATGCGCTCCAGGACGCGACGCAGCGCCCACCACGCATTCGGGGGATCGAGGCTGCGGGCGGCGTATGCGGCGTCGAGTAGCTCCCCCTTGAGCACCCAGTCATACTTCTCCGTCATCTTGTTCGCCACCGTCGCCGCGAGCCGCGCGCCGTCGGGCACCCCGCCGCGCACCAGCGCTTCCAGATGCCGACAGATCTGTGGCACGGAATGTCCGTGGACGGATATGGCTAGCCCGTCCTTTCCGACCTCGACACCGCGCGCCGCGAGCGCGACCGCAACAGTGTTCATCACCGTATCGCCCGCCCACAGAAAGAGCATACTGTCGGCGCCCCACGAGAACACCGGCCGCTCCTCGACGTTGTACCGCGCGAAGTTGTCCCGCGCTTCCACGAGCATCGTCTGCGCTGTCGCGTCGAGGTAACCGGGGATGGTGTCGTCGCGGTACACGGCGAGCATCTCCCGCCGAACCCGGTCGTGTACGGGCGCCTGAGTGCCGCCGAAGCGCGGGGCCTGCCCTCCTGCGGCTCGCGCGAGGTCTACCACCCGCTGAGTCTCATCCACCGAGAGTATCCGCCAGCGCCTGCCGGCGAAGATCAGATACGCACCCTCGACGAGTGGATACTCAATAGGGAGGGTGCCGAGGTTGCGCCCCTCGCTGGTCAGTCGGTACTCCTCCGGTGTGGCAAAGGCGGCATAGAAGCTGTAGTGGTTCACGACGCGCTCGCCCACCGTCCCGAGCAGCAGTGTGCCATCCGGCGCCTGCATCAGGAGGTCGGCCTGGCCCATCGCGCGCAGCAGCGAGGCGAACGCCCCGCGATCCACGCCTCCAAACGCGCCGGGTCCGCAGAGCGCGCCGTGGGCCGCGCCCGCCGCCGCCCCGCCGTGCTGCGCGACGAGCGAGAGGATCTGCTGCACGAGCGTCGAGAGGTGCATGTCTCCCGCGACCGGCGGCTCGTACCAGCGCCCGAGCAGCAGGCGGACCATCGCGATTCCCTGCACCAGTTCCGCCCGAAGCGCCTCCGAGGGTGGGGTCTGGGGGGTTACCTCCTGTTCGGAGATGTACATCCGCAGCACGGCGGCTTCGCCCCTGCGGCCAGAGCGGCCGAGGCGCTGGCGAAGGCTGGAGACCGAGATCGGCGCGCCGACCTGCGCGATGCTCGCCACCGAGCCGATGTCGATCCCCATCTCCAGTGTGGAGGTGCAGACGGCGTTGATGGGGAGGCTCCGGTCCTTGAGGCGCATCTCGACGTGCTCGCGCAACTCCTTCGAGAGGCTGCCGTGGTGTGGCCAGAACTCGTTCGGCACGCGCCGCCGGGCACAAATGCGGGCTAGCAGGTCGGCATACGTCTCCACCTGCTTGCGGGAGTTGGCGAAGATCAGGTTGTCCGTGCCGTGCAGTGCGTTGTAGAGGTGCTCGCTGATCGTGAGCTTCTCCTCCTCGACTACGTCCTCCATTTCCACCTGCTTCCCGGCCTTTTCCAGCACGGCGGCGGCGCGGTCGGTCAGGCGTGGCGGGGCGCTCACGTACCCGCGGAGCTGCAGCTTTAGTTCCTGCCCGTCGTCCGAGGAGGTGATGAGCCGCACGCCATCGGCGCGCTCGGGACGAAGGAACTCTGCGGCGGCGGACATGTCGCCGAGTGTTGCGGAAAGCCCGATGCGCGGCGTCTTCCGGCGTAGTGCAAGCTCCAGCCGGTGCAAAAGCGACTGGAGCTGCGCCCCACGCTCAACGCCGATAAATGAGTGTAGCTCGTCTACGACGACGTAGGCGAGCCGGCTGAAAAGGCCGGGGATGCGCGAGCCGTGCGTGACAAAAAGCGCTTCGAGCGACTCGGGCGTGATGAGCAGCACGCCGCCCGGCTCGCGCAGCACCTTCGCCTTGCGCGAGCCGGGCACGTCGCCGTGCCAGCGGTGGACGGGCAACTCCAGCCGCTCGCACAGCGCATCCAGCCGGCCGTACTGGTCGTTGATGAGCGCCTTGAGCGGGCTTATGTACAGCACCTGCACGCCCGAGCCCTCCATGCCCGTGTCCAGGAGTTTGGAGCAGATTGGCAGAAATGCCGCCTCCGTCTTGCCCGAGGCGGTCGCGGCGGCGATGATCACGTCCGTGTCGCCCGCGAGGATCGACTCGACCGCCGCCTCCTGGGCGTCGCGCAGCTCGCGCCAGCTCTGCTCCCACACCCAGCGCTGCACGCTTGGGTGCA
>JACDAU010000374.1 GCA_013695265.1 Chloroflexia bacterium | reverse complement strand
GAACGATGCAGCGGAGGGGCAATGGTGTTCCTACAGTCGGGACTCCCATCCGATAAAGTATCGACGATGGACCCTGTTCTCCACACAACACGCTATTCACAGCCGAACTCCCGTTCCAGCACGGTCTCGCTCACGTGCATCAGCAGCGGCGAGCCGTGCGGGCACACGGCCGGAGCGCCGGTCCGGCCCAGCCCCTCGACGAGCGCGCGCATCTCCGGGCGGTCGAGCGGCCTGCCTCGACGCACGGCCGTGCGGCACGCGAGGCTAATGAGTAATCGCTCGCGCCAACCCTCGCCGTCCATGTCATCAGCCGCCAGACCCAGCAGGGCAGGGACCAGCTCCCCCGGCTCGCCCAAGCCATGCAGCATCTCACCGTGCACCACCCCCGGCAAAACGGGCGCGGAGCGGAGCAGAAACGTCCGCCCTCCGAAGATCTCGCACTCAAAGCCGAGCGCCGCGAGGTCGTCCAGGCGGCGGCTAAAGCGCGCGACCTGCGCGGGGCGGAGCTCCAGGAGCAACGGTTCCGGCAGCGCGACCGGCTCCGGTGCCGAGCCGCCATGCGTGGCAATGAGACGCTCGTACAGGATGCGCTCGTGCGCGCGGTGCTGGTCCACCAGGTAGAGGCCAGCCGACCCTTCCAGCATCAGCAAGCGACCCTGAACCTGCCCGACCAGACGAAGATCCGGCAGGCCCGGCGTCATGATTATCGCCACGTCGTCGTACTCGTTTCGCGTCTCGGCAAGCGAGATCGGCGAACGCAACGCGGCAACACCCACGGCGAGCCGTTCGCGTAGCATGATCGGCCGCTGCCCAAGCACGGTGCGAATCAGGTTCCCACACGCGGTCGCGATTACGCGCTCCTCTAGCAGCCGGACGTCCAGCTTCGCTGGATGGACGTTAATATCCACTGCCTCGGACGACGTATTGATGATGAGCGCCAACACCGGGTGACGCCCGCGCGGGAGCACCGGCCGGTACGCCGCCTCGATCAGCGAGAGTAACCCGCGCGGCTGGACCCACCGTCCGTTGATGACGACGTTCAGTTGCTCTCGACTCGGACGCGTTACCTCCGCGCCGCTCACGACACCCATGACGCGCGCACCCGAAACCTCCAGCGGTCCGAGTGGAAGCAGGCTACCGGCAAGTGATTGACCATACACCTCGATCAGCGTGGTCGCCAGATCGTTCGCGCCGGTCGTCTGCAACACCGTACGGTCGTCGATGAGGAGCGAGATCCGCACACCTGGCGCGGCGAGCGCGAGGCGGCGCACAGTCTGGCCAATCTGCGCGATCTCCGTCTGTGCTCTCCCTGCCGAAGCGAGGCGGGCTGGTACGTTGGCGAACAGGTGGCGGACGGTGACCGTCGTGCCTCGGGGACGCGGAGCAGGCTCGTCAATCACAAACCGCCCATCCCGAAGCGTAAGGCGCTGCCCAACGCCACCATCATCTGCCGCACTCACGATCGTGAGCTCCGCCACCGCCGCGATACTCGGCAGCGCCTCTCCCCGGAAGCCGAGCGTTTGCACGCTGCCCAGGTCGTCGCTCGCCAGCTTGCTTGTTGCGTGCCGCTGACACGCCAGCCGGACTTCGTTCGCGGGGATGCCCGTCCCATCATCACCCACGCGGATAAGCGTCAGCCCGCCGCCCCGCACGTCCACGCGGACAGCAAGCGCACCGGCATCGAGCGCGTTCTCCACAAGCTCCTTGACAACGGACGCCGGGCGCTCGATGATCTCCCCGGCCGCGATGCGCGCCACCGTAGTGGCTGAGAGCACACGAATGATGGGGCGGGACCCCGGGCCTGCTCCTGTGCCTGAATGGTTCACCTGCCCCGGCACCGACCGGCCAGTCGCATCATCCACGGCCTGTTGCCCACACCCATACTGCGTAAACCGTTCGGTTGAATCGTATCGTTTCTCATCTCTACCCGCAGCCAAGCCAGTCTCTTATTGCATTAACCGACGTGCGGCACCAGTACCATTGCGTTCTCGCCGTCCGAATTCCGGCAGGTTCGGAACTGTTCCAGCCGTTTTCGTATCATACCCGGTCGCGCGAGCCGCGTGGTCGTGCCAGGAGCGTGCCCACAACCGCCCGCACTCATGGTGGTCGGCATCAAGGCCGCGTCCTTCTCCGAAGGGTAGCTCAGAGCCGCCATCAACCCGCACGATGCGCCGCGCTCTACATCTGCAAATGGATCGCATCTGCGACTTTTTATCTGTTATACTCTCGCCTGCAAGGGGGGCGATATGATGGCAGAGGGAACAATAGCGGAGCGGGCGGCGCGCAGCCTGCACGACCTGGGTTACCGTCTCACCCCCCAGCGGATCCTGATTCTTGAGGCGGTGCTGGAAAGCGACGACCACGTTACGGCGGAGGACCTCTTCGAGCAGGTGAAGCGGCGATACCCACACATCAGCTTCTCAACCGTCTATCGAACGATGGAGCTGCTGCGCGACGCCGGCTTCGTGACGCAGACCGATCTCGGCGGGGGGCACTGGCAGTACCATCCAGTAGAGAAAGCGACGCACCACCACCTCATCTGCCAGGGCTGCGGAACGGTGGCGGAAGTGGATCAGAATGTGTTCGACTCGTTGCAGGCGGAGCTATCCGACCGATACAACTTCGACGCGACGCTCACGCACTTCGCGATCTTCGGTCGCTGTAGCGCCTGCCGGTAGGTCGGGACATTCGCGGAGACCAGCACCACGCTGCACGCCTGGCGCCTGCACTTCGTTCGCCTTCGGTCCCGCTCAATGGCCTTGGAACGCTTCCTCCAGCCACTCGGCCACCACGGTTGGAACGACCTTCGCATCCACAATGAGCGGGGGTTTTGCGCCTCTTGCCAGCCAGGACTCCACTTCCTGCAAGTCGCTGCTCTGCCGTACCGTCGTCCCCTCAAGACCCGCTGCAAGTCCTAGCGCAGCGAAATCCACGTCCGGGAAACGGACGAGGTCAAGTGACGCGCCGTGCGGGCCGAAATGGTGGACCTCCGCGCCGTATGCCGCGTCGTTGTACACCACAATCAGCAGGCGCAAGGCCAGCCGAGCCACCGTCTCCAGCTCCGACAGCGCCATCAACGCCCCACCGTCGCCGAGGGCCGCAATCGTGAGTCGGTCGGGTCGGGCGATGGCCGCGCCGATTGCCGTCGCGAGACCGAGGCCAACGGACTGGAATGCCTGCGTAAAGACAAATCCGTGCGCGTCCGGCACACGCAGGTACATGGCAGGGAAGCCCATGAAATGACCCGAGTCGGTCGCGACGGTTCGCTCGGCGGGGAGTACCGCGTCGAGCGCGATGGACAGCGTTCGGGGGTCGATGTGTGCGCCGTCGCCTGCATCCTCATACGGAGCGGATTGCCAAGTACCCATGCGGATGCGTTCGGCCAGCTCGGGGCTTCGCCAGCCGGATGGCAGGGTGTCTCGCTGCTGCATTTCCACGATCAGTCCCTCGGCGGTCTCGGCTGCGTCGCCCAGCACGCCAATGTCGACGCGGTGGTGCGCGCCGATGGCCGCCGCCTCGTGATCGACCTGCACCACGGTGGCCTGAGGGTGCAGAAGTCGGCCATGCCGCGTGGTCCACATGTTTAACGCCACGCCGAACGCAAGCACCACGTCGGCCTCGGCGAGCAGCTCCGCCGCCATGGGAGAGGCGAAGCCGCCGGAGATACCGAGGGACCACGGACTGTCCGCGAAGAATCCGTTGGCTACGGCGGACGTAGCGAGCAACGCGCCAACGTGGTCGGCCAGCCGCTCCAGGGGCTCGCGGGCGTCGGCGAGTACTGCCCCCCGGCCAGCGATGAGTAATGGGCGGTGCGCGTGCGCCAGGGCGGCCGCAGCCTCATCGAGCGCCGCAGCCGCCGGGCGGACCGGCCGCAGGATCGGCCCTTCGTTCGGGGGCGTGATGGGCTCCGGACAATCACCCGCCAACACGTCGAGCGGCATCATCAGGACAATGGGCCGGTGTTCTATCTGTGCGCGCCGATACGCGCGCTCCGCGTCAGCGACTGCAGTCTCCGGGCTGTGCAGCCGCTCGGGCACTGCGCCAACCGAGGCCACGAGCTGATCCTGGTCGATGCGGAAGTTGGACAAGACGGCGGCGCCGGCGGTATCGGCGGTGAGCAGAAGCAGGGGCGTGCGGCTCTTCGCCGCCTCGGCAAG
>JACDAU010000339.1 GCA_013695265.1 Chloroflexia bacterium | reverse complement strand
CGATGGCGCACAGGGCGCCGGCGGGCACTACCAGGTCCACATCCCACAACACCGGCTTCGTGTGGTATGCAACGGTCAGATCTCGCACCTCCAGGGGTGGCGCACCCGAAGCCCGGTGCTGGCCGTTGTCGTTTGCTCTCCTCATGCTGCTCGTTCCTTCCTGTCTGGCCGCACTCAGCGCAAGGCGCGCACTATCGTGTCCGTGTTGTGTCGAATCATGCCGATGTACGTCCCTTCGGGCGTACCGGCCCTCCCCATCGCATCCGAGAACAACTCGCCGCCAATCGTGACCTGTTGCCCACGGGCACGGGCGGCTGCCTGCACCGCCTCGATGTTGCGCCGAGGCACACTTGATTCGATGAAGACCGCCTTGATGTGCCGATCGACCAGCATCGTGCCGAGCCGCTGCACATCGCCCACGCCAGCCTCCGTCTCCGTACTGAGCCCCTGTAGTCCCCGCACCTCCATGCCATAAGTCCGCCCGTAATAACTGAAGGCGTCGTGCGCGGTAACCAGCACCCGGCTGCGCTGCGGGATCGTCGCGATCTGCCGACGGACGTACTCGTGCAACGCCGCGAGTTCTTTGCGATACGCCGCCGCGCGCGCCCGGTATCCCGCCGCGCTGTCAGGATCCATCTCGATCAGCGCCCGCTCCACGCGATCCACCGTCGTGGCCCAGAGGCTCACGTCCATCCAGACGTGGGGATCGTACGAGCCCTCAAACGCAGCGGACTTCCGGAAGCGAGAGTGGTCCGTGTCCTCAGTGACCGCAACCACTGGACGCGTGTCACTGGTGCGCTCGAGGACCTCGGTCATGCGGCCCTCAAGATGCAGCCCCGCGTAGAACACCGCGTCCGCCTCAGCGATGTCGAGCACGTCGCTCTCGCTTGGTTTGTACAGGTGGGGGTCCACCCCCGGCCCCATCAGGGTCTCCACCATCACGCGCTCGCCGCCGACGTTGCGCACCACGTCGCCCACCATCCCAACGGTCGCCAGCGCGCGGATCGTCCGACCGGAGAAGTCCTGCGCGGAGTACGCGCTCGTGACGCGGCCACACGCGGACACCGTGAGCGCGAGCACGAGCAGCAGGATCCAGCAGGTCGCGGGTTGGGGCCGGATCAGGGGTGCGGCAGGGTATCGTTCCAGATGTGCGGACATTATTGTGAGCGTTGCGGAGAATGATTTAGCATACGCTAAATCTTAAACGCTCGACGAGCGAAAGTCAAGGGGTCGACCCGGCGATAGCCCACCGGCGATGGACCGGGCGGCTCGTATCCGAAGCGGGAGTAGCTGCATAGAGATGTTAGTCGGTCTCGCTGCCTTTCCCGGACTGTTTCCGCTCACCAGGGCCGGGTTTGTGGCGTCGCTGCTCGACCGGCGGGTCAGGGCCTCTCGCCCCCGCCGCGTACGCCCCCTACGGTCTCCCGGCCGACCCGAGGACAGGCCTCGTAACGCCGGTCAGGTGGGGAACCCGCCGGACCGATCTACCGCGTCAGAGCCGCCGGTGTGGGTCCGGAGGTGGACGCGGCGCCGAGCGGTGAGAGATCAGCGACGATCCAGTACGGCTCGCCGCACCGCTCCTCCAGCCACCGCCGCGTCCGGCGATCCAGCCGCCACCCGCCGAGCGAGTGCGTCTCACCGCCGCCCCCTGAGACGCGGTCGCCGACTCGAGCCACGACCCGCCCCGACCCGTCGAGCACCTCGACCCGTCCGTCCTCACGGCGGGCGCGGTAGTCGCTCGGCCACACGAGGGTGTGATCGACTACCTCCAGGCACCCGCCTTTCCCGGTGAGCTCGCCGTCGAGCTCGGCAGTTTCTACAACTGTGCGGGGTGGAGGCTTCAGCTGCGGGAGGAAGACGCCGGCTCCGTCCCCCGTGGCGTCGGACCCGTCACCGGGCGATCCGGAGCGCTCGCCGCAGGCGGCCGCGCCCGACACGGCCAGGACCAGCAGCGCGGCGCGGACCATGTTCCTCCATGCCATCAGTGTCACCTCCACTGAGTGTGGCGCGCGGACCCCGAGCCGGACGCCTGCTCGGTTTCTCCTGTCTGTTTAGACGCCCGCGGGTCGCGAATGGTTCCCAAGTGCCGCGCGTCGCGCCGGTAGGTCGCCAGACGGACCGGCGCGGCGTGGCACTACGGCTCCCCTTCTCCCAGCAGATTGACGCGTATTCACT
>JACDAU010000322.1 GCA_013695265.1 Chloroflexia bacterium | reverse complement strand
ACTCGACCATTCCCTGGCCCTTCCGGGGGGTAAGCACGTAGCTCTTGGCGTCTGCAACGAGGTACTGAGCGTAGATGTAAGCCTGAGTCATTTCGATAGCTCCTTTTTGCAGTCTCTGCTGCATTGTAGTTTCTACGGGGGCTCGTTTGTTGCATCCCCGACCTGATGTGAGTATATGACACCTATCTTCCGTGCGAAATATGACCTAGGTACTGTGAAATGCATAGTACTTCTAGTACCTGTCGAGACCTGCTGGTACCCGCTGTCGATCGTGTGGCGGTTGATCGGTCGTTGCAGTTGTGCGAGAAATATGGGACAGCGTGATTCGATCCGACCTGAACGGTCGTCCACGAGTCAACACAACGACTGCCAAACAGCAGCGATGGTCCCGGCGATCCGGCGGCGACGCTAGGGTTTGGCGCGGTCGGCGTGCTCCAGGGAGAGACGGAGGGGCAGCGCGGCACCGTTCATCTGGCGCATTGTGCGGACGACGAGGTCCATGGGGCCGCTGAAGGTTCTGGCTCGGTCGCTCATGCCAAACGCGATCACCTCGACCGGAATACCGCTGGCCCCTGGCACCTCGAAGCTTAGGTGCGCGCGCTGCTTTCCGAACACTCGGACACCGCGTGGTTGCACGTTACGGAGGCCAAACAGTGGCTCCGGGTTGCCTCCGCCAAACGGCGAAAGCGCGGCGACGTCCTCGACCAGCGCGGACGAGAGGTCGCCAGGCGAGAGTTCTGCGTCGACCTCCACGGTCACTGCTTTGCGCGAACCGGCGAACACGCGCAACAAATGCTCATGCACCGCGCGAAGTCCAGCCGTGGACGTAGAGAAACCCGCCGCCTGTGCGTGTCCGCCATGTTCCGTGAGGAGTTCAGCGCAACCGTCGAGTGCGCGCGTGATATCGAGGCCGGGCACGGAGCGGGCGGAAGCACGCACCCCGTCACCGTCCCGGCTGGCGGCGATTACTGGCACCGCATGCAGCTTCGACAGTCGCCCCGCGATGATGCCGAGCAGCGCGGGCGACCAGTCCTCGTGGTATACCGTGAGCACATCGCCGCCAAAAACGTGGCCCGCGTCCACCAGTCCGGACGCCTGGAGCAACATACCGTCCGTTGTGGCGCGCCGGCTCTCGTTAAGCCGCTCCATATCACGTGCGAGCTGGCCCGCATGGGTTGGGTCGTCCGCCAGCAGCAGTTCGCACGCAAGGTTGGCGTGGGCCATCCGGCCAGCCGCATTGAGGCGGGGCGCGAGCTTGAAGCTGACGTCCGTTTCCGTGACCTCCGTGCCCCGAAAGCCAGAGACGGCGAGCATGGCCCGCACGCCGGGCAGTGGACGCAGGTGGAGCGCGACCAGCCCCGCTCGCACCAGGACGCGGTTTTCACCCAGGATGCGCGCGACGTCGGCAATCGTGCCCAGCGCGGCGAGTTGGACGTACTCCGAGCCCTTCAGGTTTGGCGCCGCGCCCATTGAGTAGGCGAGCGCGCGCAGCACGTTGTACGCGAGCCCCGCGCCGGTCAGAAAGTGCTCCGGATACAGGTTCTCAGGGCGGTTGGGGTTCACCACCGCCACGGCGTCCGGCAGCGTCGCCGGCAAGGAGTGGTGGTCGGTTATGATGACGTCCATGCCGTGCGCACGCGCGACCGCGACCTCGGAACCGTCGGACGTGCCACAGTCCACCGTGACAAGCAACCGCGCGCCGCCAGCCGCGATGGTTCGGATCGCCTCCTCCTTGAGCCCGAAGCCCTCTTCGACCCGGTGTGGGATGTAGTACTCCACCGTCGCGCCCAGGCAGCGGAGCCCGCGTACGAGAATCGCCGTTGCCGTTACCCCGTCGGCGTCGTAATCGCCGTACACGCAGATCGTTTCGCCGGTCTTCACCGCATCGCGCAACCGCGCGACCGCCTGCGGCATATCGGGTAGGGTTGCGGGGTCGCCGAGGAGTTGGTTGAGCGTTCGGTGTGGCGCAGGATAGAGGAAGTGGTCGCGTTCTGGCCCGGCAGGCAGACCACGCAGCAGTAGCAGCTTCTCGCGTAGGGGGAGATCCGGTGGCAGGTGCGCGCTGCGCACGATCCATGGCTCGGGCCTGGCGTTCGGCGCGGCGTCGTGGAGGGTCATGGCAACCATGCTAGCACCAGGCCGCCGACGTGACAATGTCCTCCGCGCGCGTTGGCCACAGGCAACCACCGGAGAAGCACCGCTCATAGGGGCGTTCAACTGAACGCCCGTGCCAAAGCTTACCGCCACGCCTGAGCGTTCAAATGATGAAGGCGGTACGAGAGGTCCGCAGCCATAGATTCTTCGCCTGATACGAACTCCGGCTGAAGAGTAGCGCATCTGTCATTCCGAGCTTGCGAGGAATCCGTGGTCGGAGTTACGGATCCCTCACTCCGTTCGGGATGACATGCAATAGTGTTCAAGCGGATTGCGTATGACAGCCCAGTGGCGGTTGATAATGCCAGGCGAATGAAATGTCTAAAGGCCATCGCACCGACCTTGAGATATCCTTGGCTGATATGCTGATGGTGTCTACAGAATCAGGGTTCTTTGCTAAAATCGAAGATAAACAGACAGGAGGGCTATTGAGCAAGTTTTACTATGGCGGCCAGGCAGTGCTCGAAGGCGTCATGATGCGGGGTCGGGACCGCATGGCGGTTGCGGTCCGGCGGGAAGATGGCACGCTCGCGATGCTTGAAGAGCCGCTGAACCCGAGGGTTTTCTCCGGACCAGTCACTCGCATTCCCTTTCTGCGAGGCGTGGTGATGATTTGGGAGATGCTCTCTCTCGGGATCAAGGCAATGGGCTTCTCGGCGAAGGTCGCAACGAACGATGAGGCGGAGGAAAAGTCTGGGGCAGGTCTGGCCGTAACAGTTGCGCTGTCGATCCTGTTCTCCGTGGTGCTCTTTTTCCTGCTCCCCCATGGCATCACGATTCTCTTCGATCGCTGGTTGCCGGGCAGTGTCCTCAAGAACCTTTTCGAGGGATTCGTCCGCCTCTCCGTGGTCCTCCTCTACATCGTGGCGATAGGCCGCGTGCCGGACATCCGCCGCGTCTTTGGGTACCACGGCGCGGAGCACAAGACGATCAACGCATATGAGGCCGGAGCGGAGTTGACCACGGACGAGGTCGCGCGGCACAGCACGCGACACCCCCGATGCGGCACGGGGTTTTTGTTGACCGTTGTGCTCGTCTCCGTGCTCGTGTTCGCGCTCGCCGGCTGGCCAGCGCTCTGGCTGCGGTTGCTGGCCCGCGTGGTCTTTGTGCCAGTGATTGCTGCGGTGTCGTACGAGCTGCTCCGGCTGGGTGCCCGATATTACCACGTGCCCTTCGTGCGGGTCCTGCTCGCGCCAAGCCTTGCCATGCAGGGGCTGACCACCCGCGAGCCGGACGAGCCGATGCTGGAAGCGGCGATCACGGCGTTGAATGCTGTGCTGCCGGCCCGTGTGCTGGACGTTGAGCAGGCGCCGGAGCTGGTCTGATACCATTCTAGGTCGTGTAAGGTGCGGCTCTCCGTGGTCGCCCTGTGGCTGGGTAGTCACGGGGCAATGCGGGCAGGCACGGAGCCCCGTACCGTACGGGATGGCACGGTGGCCGGGCAGGCATGGAGACCAGGCGCCGTACGGGAGCGGCGTCACTTCCATGCCGCAGCAGTTGAGTATAGTCAGATACGTCGCCTGCAACAGCGGATGGCGGGTGTGAGACAAAGGAGATAGCAGAGACGCATGGCGACGGTTGTAGTGGCGATGAGCGGCGGAGTCGATAGCTCCGTCGCGGCTACGGTACTCAAGGAGCAGGGGCACAACGTGATCGGCGTGAACCTGCGTCTGTACTCAAAGGCGAACGCGGAAGCGTACCGGTTAAGCAAACAGTGCTGCACGCTCGACTCGATGCGCGATGCGGAATCGGTATGCAATAGCATCGGGGTCCCCTTCCACGCGCTAAACATGGAGCGCGAATTCGGCACGGACGTTGTTGATTACTTCGTGGGCGAGTACCTGAAGGGCCGAACCCCGAACCCTTGCGTCGCGTGCAACGCGCAAATCAAGTTCAAACACCTCTTCAATCAGGCGATGGCGCTCGGCGCGGATTACCTCGCCACCGGGCATTACGCGCGCGTGCGGCACGAGGAGGGACTGGCGAAACTCCTGACCGGCGTGGATCCGGACAAGGACCAGAGCTATGCACTGTACATGCTCGGGCCACGTGAACTGCAGCGCACGCTGCTACCGATCGGGGAGCAAACCAAGAGCGAGACGCGCCGGCTCGCGGCGCAGTATGGCCTGGTCACTGCGAACAAGCCGGAGAGTCAGGACATCTGTTTCATCCCCGACGGAGATTACAAGGGCTTCCTCCGCCGACGCGCACCGCAGGCGGTTGCGCCAGGACAGATTAAGGACACGTCGGGCCGAGTGCTTGGCAGGCACCAGGGTCTGGCCTTTTACACGGTGGGGCAGCGCAGGGGACTGGGTGTGACTGCAGGGCACCCGCTCTACGTCACACAACTTGATGCAAAGGCGAATACCGTCGTCGTGGGATCGCGCGAGGATCTCGGCACGGACCGGCTGCTGCTGCATGGCGTGAGCTTCACCCACGGGTTGACGCCAGCGGAGCCAATACGGGCGGACGTCAAGCTGCGCTATCGCGGCGCGAACGTCCCGGCGCTGGTCACGCCGCTCGACGACGGCGCCGCACAGCTTGATCTGCTCGGTCCCGGCAGTATCGCGCCGGGGCAGGCCGTTGTCTTCTATGATGGCGAGGAAGTGCTCGGAGGCGGGAAGGTTTCCTGAGCGGTCGTGGCGCGGTCGGTGCGAATCCGCAAAAAACGTACGCGCCGGTGTTATACTGGGCGGCAGTAACCGGACCGCAACTGTAGCGGTTGAAGCGTACAGCGCATGCTGTTGGAGGTGTCCTTGAAAAAAGCTCTGATTGGTGCGGCAGTTGGCATTGTCATGGTCGTCGTGGCCATCATCGCTATCTGGCTGTTTGTCGACCCCACGCTGGCGGGACTTCGCGACATTATGCTGGTCGCTGTTGGCTTCACAATGTTTCTTCTGTTCCTGTCTTTGTCGATGGTTGCCCTCGCGCTCATCGGCCTGATCGGACTCCTGCGCGAGAAGGTTCCGCCCCTGCTCGATACGGCGAACTCCACCGCGGAAAGCGTGCGTGGTACCACCGGCTTCGTGTCCGAACGGGTCGCCTCCCCGTTCATCAAGGCATCCGCCGCAGCGGCTGGAGCGCGGGCGGCGGTCCAGACTATCGTAAGGAGGGACAATGGCGATCGACGATGACATCGAGGTCGTGGTGATCCGTCAGGACACCGGCAGCGGGTTGATCCCTGGGTTGCTGCTTGGTGCTGCTGCTGGTGCGCTGCTATGGCTCCTCCGTGCGCCGAGATCGGGACCCGAAATGCGGCGGCAGGTAACGCAGCGGGCTTCGGCCATGCGGGCGTCCGCGCAAAGCAAGCTGCCGAGGCGCGGATAAGCGGCGCGCGCGGCCAGGACGCAAACCGTCGTTTACATCTCATACCATCGGTGAGCGTGTCGGGACTAGAGTGGGGAGCGGCGCAACGGAGCGCCGCTCCCCGTACTGTGTCCTGGAGGTCTGAGCGTGTTTCGTATTGGGTTGCTACTAAGGGCTCTGCCAGCCATTCTCGCTGAGCTGGTGAGTCTGATCTGGTATGCGTATCGGACCGGAGATCGGGGCGTCGCTGCGGCGGCGCTCGTCTGGCTCACAAGCACGGTCGCGCTGTTCAGCTTCTCCGCGAACGCGTTATTGACCGCGCTCAACGGCGGCGAGGTGCAACTGCGCGCTCCTGCGCTCATCGCGGCCGTCCCGCTCTCGATGTGGCTCGCACGCGAAATGCTCGGGACGCTTATGCGCCTGATCGGCTGGTTACTGGCGGCTTTCGGGGCTGATCCGGTAGAAAGCCAGTACTGACCGCGCGGGAACCTGGCCCTCTACCCTGGCCATTTCTCGATCGACCGTAGCGGCCAGCCATCGGGCCAGCCGAAAACTGTCCTTCGTGGGTTCACAGACGGAGCCACCCGCATCGATACGCCGCCCTGCCTGGCACAAGACCAGGGGCACGGAACCTTTTTTGTCTGCTTGCCGTTTCACCGTGTAGAATAAACTGCATCCCGTCAGTCTCATGGAGGCGGAGTTTGGACCAGTCCACAACACGTTCGGTCGGCGTCGCGGTCCCCAGGGAAGCCGCACGCCCGAGCAGACGCAGCATACGCATATCTGCGCTGGCGCTCTACGCTCGCATGGAATCGGCACTGACCGTCGAGGTGCTGATCTACCTGCTTTTCACCATAGTCGCAGTGGGGACTCGTTTCTGGGACCTTGGTTCCCGACCGCTGCATCATGATGAAAGCCTGCATGCGTACTTTTCGTGGCGATACTATGTCGGAGACGGCTATCAGCACGATCCGATGATGCACGGCCCACTGCTCTTCCACCTGACGAGACTCAGCTATCACGTCTTCGGCCTGTTTTTTGGCGTCGGCCAGGGTGATATAAACGCGACCGCGCGCGTAATGCCCGCGATATTCGGCGCGCTTCTCGTGCCGATGCCATTTTTGCTGCGCCGCCAGCTCGGGCGCGTCTCGATGCTCGCGGCTTCGTTTCTGTTATTCATCTCTCCAGGAATGTGGTACTACGGCCGCTTCCTGCGCAATGAGCCGTGGGCGGTGGTCTTTACGCTGATGAGCATCATTGGCATCATCCGCTGGATGGACTCCAGGAACCCCGGCTGGCTGCATTTCGCGTGGATGGGATGGGTCCTCCTCTTTTGCAGCAAAGAGATCAGCTTTATCGTGATCTTCATCCTCGTGACCTTCGGCACGCTCGTGCTCGGGGTGGCACACGCCCAGCGCGCTCTCGTAGGGCTCGCAGTATGGCCGGTAGGCGTGGTTCTAGGGTTCGTTGTGTTGCCGAGGCAGCTCGGTTGGGCGAAGCTGCCCTCCATCCCGTTCGAGAACCCGAGCCTCACAAAGAGCCTGGCATACGCTGAGACAATGGTCACGAGCCCGCAAGTGATGAGCGCACTGGCTTGGACGGCTGCGTGGCTGGCGGTCGAGTCGTACTTATTGTGGCGCGCGGATCTGCCGGGGCAATTCCAGCGCATCCGGCAGGGCGCCGCAGCGAACGCCCTCAGCGAGGCACTCGCGCATCTTCATTACAAGGGGCTTCACGTGCTGGGTTTGGTTCTGACGTTCATCGTCGTCTCCGTCCCGCTGTACACAAGCCTTTTCACGAACGTCGAGAGTGGCTTGCAAAGCGGATACGCCGGGCAGCTCTTCTACTGGCTCGCGCAGCAGGAGGTGGAGCGCGGCGGCCAGCCGTGGTACTACTACCTGGTAATGGAGCCCGTGTACGAGCCGATTCCGGTGGTGCTCGGCACTGCTGGCCTGATCTGGGGCGGGATATGGGCCGCTCGTCGACGCCGGCGCGCCGGGCAGCCGCTCTCGGTATTTCAGATGAGCTATGCGCTCATGGTGTACTGGTTGGTTTTGAGCGTCCTGATCTATAGTTGGGCAGGGGAGAAGATGCCCTGGCTCTCGGTACATATCACACTCCCCCTCATCTGTTTGGGGGCGGTCTTTGGAGCGAGGGCGTTCAAGCTGGAGCGCGGCTGGCGCGGGAGTGCCGTAACTACGCGCGGCGGTGCGTGGGCGTTCGCCGCAGCGGCTCTGGTGATCACTGGCTGGATAGTATATAAAATGGCAAGCTGGTCGCTGCAAACGCAACCCTCCGGGCAATCCCCGCTGGTCTGGGGGCTGGGCGGGCTTCTGATTCTCTCCGGGGCCGCTGTTCTTTGGCTCGGTCCGGCGCGGGCGGTGCGGACGCTCGGGCTCACCGCACTCGGGGTGTTTGCGGTGTATACGACGCAGGCCGCGCTTCAGCTTAGCTACGTGAACGGAGCAGTGCCAGTTGAGCAGATGGTGTACGTGCAGTCTACTCCACGGGTGGAAAACACGATTCGTGCGATGACTAGCGTCTCGGAGAAGACAGTTGGTGGGCAAAAGTCGGCGGTGATCTACGACGCCGAGGTGTCATGGCCGTTTGTGTGGTACCTGCGCGACTTCCCGAACGCACGCTTCCAGGCGGACGGCCCGAGCTCCGTGCCAACGAGCGAGGTGCAGTTTGTGCTCGTCGGTGCCGACAACGAGGATGACGTGAAGCCGTACATGACCAACTACACCGCGTACCGGTATCCGATGCGCTGGTGGTTCCCGGAGGAGATGTACCGCAACCTGATCCCGAAAGGGGACAACGGCGGAATCGCGCGCCGTATCTATCACAATGGCAGGTACGTCGTCCAGGGGATCGCGTCGTTGCGTGAGCCCCAACAGCAGGCCCAGCTCTGGCGCTACGTGATGTATCGCAGGCCGGAGGGCATCCTGAACTCCACGGACATGGTCCTGTATGTTCGCAAGGATCTGGTGGGCGCGTACAACCAGGAGCGGCTATAGCACGTGGTCCTTCTTAGTGTCGCGTCCCAGGCCGGGAACACCCAGCATGCGCAGGGGCTAGACGCCCGCCCCGTCATGAGCCTCCACAGAGTCCCGTGGCTCGGCACGTTCTGGCTTGCGTTCGTCTTGGGCATCGCGCTTCGAACGCTTCTGGTTGGCGGACGCGGACCACTCACGTCCGAGGAAGCCGGGTACGCGCTCGACGCCTGGCGGCTGCTGACCGGCCATGCAAAGCCCGCCGAGTCATACCGGTCGGCGCCGGGGTATGTGCAGACGCTTTCCCTGCTGATGTTCGGCCTCGGAGCGGAGGAAGTCACGCCGCGTATATTGTCCGCCGTGGCCGGATTGCTTTCCGTGCTCTTCTGCCTGCCGCTCGCACGGGTGTTGGGTCGTGGTGCCGCGCTGCTCGCGTCGGTGCTTCTGGCGATCTCGCCGTATTGGCTGCTGCTGGATACTGGTGGCGGTCCGGACCCGGTTGCGGTCTGTTTGACGTTGTTTGGCGCCTCGCTCGCGGTGACGCGGCACTGGTGGCCCTGGTCGCTGGCAGGCGCTGGCAGCGTGGCGGGTTATCTCCTCTCGTTCGGCGCGCCGGGCGTGTGGTTGAGTGCCGGACTCGTCGTTTTCGTGGCGTACACCACACGCGGGGCATGGCGAACGGCGCGTGTGGCGCTCACGTTACTAGCGTTCGGGTGTGCTGCGGCCGTGGGGCTATCAGCGTTTTTTACGCGCGCGCCTCAATTGCCGGGGGATGCGGCAGCCGCCACGCCGCTGAGCTTCGCCGCCTGGATTCGCGAGGTCGGGCTCTCCGCGCCGGTGTGGGCGCTCGCGACCGGGCTCGTGCTCTTTGCCCTCGGATATGGCCGGGAGCAACGAAGGCTCTCCCCCGGCTTCGTGCTCGCTGGCCTCGGGGTAGTCGTGCTGTTGCTCGCGCAAGCGCTTCCAGCGGCGTATCGGCCGCCTCCCTCGACGGTGGTACTGCTCGCGGGATTTGGCGCCGCGTGGTTGTTGGAGCAGTCGCTGCGCACGCTTCGGCCGAGCGCTCCGTAGGTGACTGCTGGCGCAGTCGTTCTGTTGCTGGTGGCGGTGTCCGCCGTTGTCGGATGGGGGCGGGCGACGGTGCTCTACGCCCCGGGTGGAGCTACCACGTTCAGCGCACCGCCGACCGGTGTGCGTTCGGCTTTCGGGCGCATCCGCCGGGTATCGGCGGAGTTGTATGTCTTGCAGCGCAGTCTCGCGGAGCCACGCGGTGGACTGGGGCTTAAGGTCGAGGTAGCGCCGGAGTTGGCTCCGTGGGGTCTGTGGTATCTGCGCGACTTCGAGGACGTGCGCGTGGGACAGGAGCCGGGTGGCCGGGCGGAGGTGCTGGCGCTGACCTCCTCCTCGCTGCAAGCGAGCCCGGGGCTAAACGTGGAACAATACGGCGATGTTACGCTTTCGTGGGACGCCAGTACCTGGCGGCAGATCAATCCAGCGGCCGGCGCGGGGGAACCGGGACTGAAGGCGCGATACGACCTGTTCGACCGCGCGCCGCCTGGTGACCGGCCCGGTCAGTTGAACAGTCCGGTGGATCTCGCGCTCGATCCTCTGGGGAACTACTACGTCGTGGACCAGGCGAACGCCCGCGTGCAGAAGTACGCACCGAACGGCCGTTTCCTGAAGCAGTGGGGCTCGCGCGGGGAGGGCGAGGGGCAGTTCGCGTACACATCCGCGACTCTCGGGCCGACCGGTATCGCGGCGACGGCACGCTACGTCTGGGTGGCGGATACGTGGAACCATCGGATCCAGCAGTTTACGACGGATGGCGACTTTGTGCGGGCGTGGGGCAGCTACGTGGATACGAAGGGGGACCCGAAACGTGGCGCTCAATCACCGCGCGCCTTTTACGGCCCGCGCGGGCTTGCGATCGGTCCGGGGGGGCTGCTCTACGTCACCGATACGGGGAACAAGCGCGTCGTGGTATACGATGAGAACGGAAAGTACGTGCGTCAATGGGGCGAGACCGGGAATGGGCCGTCACAACTCGACGAGCCGATCGGGATTACGGTCGACCGCCGAGGAACGGTGTACGTCGCGGACACCCGCAACGCACGTGTGCAAGTGTACGACGCCCGTGGGCAGCACCTGCGGTCGTGGGGTGTGACGACCTGGGAGGACGAGGGCAGGCTGGAGCCGTACCTGGACACGGACCGCGCCGGCGACGTGTATATCACAGACCCGATCACGAAGTCCTTGCAGAAGTACACTCCTTCCGGGATACTCCTCGCGGAGACGGACGGGAACGCGGAGTCGAGCTTGCTGGAGCCGCTCGGGGTGGCGGTCTCACCGCGCGACAGCCGGGTCTTCGTCGCCGATGCTGCTCTCGGCAACGTGCTAAACTTGGGTGTAGTACGGTAAAAGGGGCGGGTGTTGAGGAATATGAGGCTCTGGAGCAGCGTACTTATTAGTGCGTTTTTCCTCTGGCTGGCCCTGCGTGGTCAGGATCTGACTCAGACCGCCCGCTCGCTCGCCGATGCACACTACGGGTACGTGCTTCCCGCGCTTGCGTTGTACTTCACCGGCGTCTGGGTACGTGCGCTTCGGTGGCGGGTGCTCCTTTCCCCGATGGGTCGCTTCCCGGTCTCCTCCCTGTTCCCCGTGGTCGTCATTGGGTACATGGCGAACGATGTGTTGCCAGCGCGCATGGGCGAGGTAGTGCGAGTGTACGTGCTTTCGCAGCGCGAGCGGATCCCGAAAGCGTCCGCACTGGGCACGGTCGTTGTTGAACGACTGCTCGACGCAACGACGATGCTTCTGCTGCTGGCGGCGGGGGCAGTGCTTGTTCCCCTCAACGGCGCGATAGAGCGGGTTGCCCTCGTCGCGGGTGGTTTGTTGTTCGTTGGGCTTTGGCCGCTCGCGTTGCTCGTCATGTGGCCTGAAAGGGTGCTGGGTCTGCTCTCCCCGGTGACCGGGCGGCTTCCAGACTCCGTCCTGGCACGGCTGGAAGGTGCGGGTGGCAGCTTTCTCGCCGGGCTGCGCGTCGTGCGCAGCCAGCGCGTGCTCGGCCTGGGATTTGCCCTCTCGGTGGTGGCGTGGCTGTTTGAAGCGGGCATGTACTGGATACTCGCAGTTGCCTTCGATCTCCAGGTCGGGGCGGCGATTATCCTGCTCACACTCGCAGTGACGAACCTCGCCACGCTCGTGCCAGCCGCGCCGGGCTATGTGGGCTCGTTCGAGGTTGGAGCGCTGCTCGTTCTGGTGGGATTGGTGGGCATCAATCGCGAGCTCGCTACTGGATACGTCCTCGTGCTGCACGCGGTCCTGGTGTTGCCCGTGACGCTCTGGGGGTTTTACTACTGGAGCACGCACCACCTGTCTCTGCATCGCATGCGCGGCGGACACGCCGGCGCTGGGTCGCCGCCCGCGTCCTCGATGGAGGTCCGCCCGGTCGACTGACCCTTCCGCAGGGTGGGTCGCGACGGCCTTCGGCTACGCGAGCATCCAGTTTCTGTTATCCTTTTTGTAGGCACACTCGAACCGGCCCTCTGCCATCTCGCGGCTGGGGCTTGCGTCCCTGATCGTCATGGTTGCGCGGTCGAGGTGTCGCTTTTCTCGCCACCGCCGCAGCGCTCTCCGTCGGCTCGAATCGCATCCGTCGTAGTCAGGGGTCAGGAGTTTGGAACCCGGCATCAGCATACCGGACGTAGTGATCAAGCGGCTGCCTATCTATGCACGGGCGCTCACTGGGATGCTCGACGCCGGGTCGGAGATCGTCTCCTCAAAGGAGCTTGCGCTCGCGACGGGTAGCACAGCGGCGCAGATTCGGCGCGATCTGTCGTATTTCGGGGAGTTCGGCAAGCAGGGTAAGGGTTATGATATCCACCACCTCCTCGACGAGATCCGCAGCATCCTGAACATCAACGAGCCGTATCGCGTCGTCGTCGTTGGGGCTGGGCCGCTCGGACAGGCGATCTCCCGCTACGGCGGCTTCTCGGAACACGGCTTCCAGTTGTCGTGGGTCTACGACCACAATCCAGAGCGTATCGGTACGATGCTCAACGATGTGCTTGTCGAGGACGTGGTTACCATGCCGGAGCGCATCCGCACGATGCAGGTCCGGGTTGCGATCATCGCGGTTCCCGCCGCCGCCGCTCAGCAGGTCGCCGATATGCTGGTGGAGTCTGGCATTAAGGCGATCCTCAACTACGCTCCCGCGGTGTTGCGTGTGCCGAGCGATGTGCGGGTGAATGACATTGATCCGGTCGCGGCGCTCCAGGCGCTCACGTATTACCTTTCACCCGCGCCATCCCGTTTGCGGCGAACATAGCGCTCGGTGGCTGGGCTCGCACGATACTTGCTAGCTATCCAGGAAGACGGGGTGCCGGACCACCTCGCGGTCCGTGCGCAAAGGCGTTCGGATGTGACGCGGTGGATGTGCATATGAGCGGGCGATAGTAGTGGAAGGGAAACACGATGAGCGAACGAACGCCGGAACAGAGTCTCGATGACTTGATCGCCGGTTCAAAGGTCACCCGCAGACAGGTCCTCAAGTGGAGCGGCACGCTCGCCGTTACCTCGCTCGCAGCGCCCATACTCGCCGCTTGCGGGGGTGAAACCGGCGGGGGAGCGACCCCAACCTCCGGGACAACGGGTGGTAACGTCGCTACGCCGGAGGCGCCGCAGCCGACGCCGGTGGCGACCACCAACGTGTCCGGCTGGAATCCGCGGTTCAAGGACAAGGCAACCGTCTCCCGCTTCGGCTTCGGGACAGACAATACCACCGCCAGGGTTCGTGTGCAGGCCTTCGAGCAGGCGTACCCGAACATTACCCTCAAGGCTGCGCCCGAGATCGACGACCAGAAGATACTCACCGCCGTCGCGAGCGGCGATGTGCCGGATCTGTTCTGGTTGGGCCGCAACACGGTCCTGAGCTGGGCGGCGCGCGATGCCTTGGAGCCGATGGACGACCTCATCAAGAACGACGACCGGTTTAAGCTCGACAACTTCTATGAGGCCGCCGTCAAGGAAGTGCAGTACGAGGGGCAGACGTGGGCGATTCCACAGTTCATGGATGCCCGACCGATCTTCGTCAGCCTGGAGCCCCTCAGGCAGGCCGGTCTCAAGGTCGAAAACATCGACACCTCGGACTGGCAGCAGCTGCGAGAGTTCGGCGAGAAGCTCACAAAGAAGCAGGGCAACAAAATCACCCGGTGGGGCTTCGATACCAAGGTGCAGAGCGGCTTCCTGTGGATGTACTCCTGGGGAAACGGAAGTAGCCTGTTGAGCGACGATGGCAAGACCGCCACCTTTGATACCCCTGAGAATATCGAGGCTCTCAAGTACACTGTCGACACCATGAACAGCCAGGGCGGCTTCCGTTCGTACAAGGCATTCCTGGACACTACACAGTTCGAAGGTCCGGAGAACTTCATCGTCAAGAACCAGGTGGTAATGACACCGTTCGAGAGTTGGTTGCTGGGTATTATCGCGGAGGGGGATCCGAAACACGAGTTCCGGGCCCTCCCGTTCAAGGGCAAGAACGGCGACATCATCTCGATGAGCGGCGGCAACGCTTGGGCGATCCCCAAGGGCGCAAAGAATAAGGAAGCCGCGTGGGAGTTTATCTCCTTTATGTCCGACGCCGATATTTGGCGTAAGGCCGGGGAAGCGGAGAAGAAGGAAACCAAGGCGGCAAAGGGCGTCTACATCCCCTCGCTTACCGCGAACAAGGCCGCAGACAAAATGCTGCGTGAGGAGGTATATACCTCAACCACGCCCGCGATCGACGAAGCGGTGGATCTCTTCCCGCAACTGCTCGAACAGAGCAAGCAGGTTGTAGCCTCGCCCGTCCTCAAGGAGATCACGGATATCCTCCAGGCCGAGGCCGTGGACCCGGCGCTGCAAGGTTCGAAGCAGCCGGACGCGGCGATGAAGGACGCACAGCAAAAAGCACAGCGAGCGCTCGACAAGTTCTACAAATAATAGAGCTGGGCAGGGACACGGAGGAACAGTTCCTCTGTGTCCCGCAGCACCCAACTGGAGGGCAGTATGCGCCTACCCGGCAGGCGACCAGACGTACCGGATGGCGGAGCGACGGTCGCAACGGCCACGCGTAGCGGTTCTGCTCGCTCGACGAACATGGCCAGGAACGAGTCAATCGCCGCGCTGTTGTTCATCACGCCGTGGATCATCGGGTTTCTCGTGTTTACTTTGGGTCCGGCTCTCGCATCCGTCTACTTCAGCTTGACCAACTACAACGTCCTCGAACCGGCCCAGTGGACCGGCTTCGATAACTACGTCGAGATACTGACGCAGGACGACCTGTTCCGCAAGTCACTGATAAACACCGCGTACTACACGGTGATCTATGTGCCCTTGCACATCATCTCAGCATTGGCCGTCGCAATGTTGCTCAACACGAAGGTGCGTGGGGTACCGTTCTGGAGGACGTTCTTCTACCTTCCGTCGGTCACTCCCGTGGTGGCTATGGCTATCCTGTGGCGGTTCATCCTCAATCCGCAGGGAGGAATCCTGAACCAGGGCCTGCGTTCTCTGGGGCTGCCGGCGCCGGGATGGACAACCGACCCCAACTGGATGATGCCGGCGCTCGGCATCATGGTTACATGGGGCGGTGCGGGCAACGCGATGATCATCTACCTCGCGGGACTGAAAAATATACCGATAGAGTTGTACGAGTCGGCCGACATCGACGGCGCGGGCTGGTGGTCGCGCACCTTCCATATCACCCTGCCGATGCTCTCCCCGGTGCTCTTCTTCACAACCGTCGTCGGCATCGTGGCCGCTCTGCAAACGTTCGCGCAGTCACGCGTTCTGTTTGATGAGGAGGGAGGCAACGCGAACGCCGCGCTCCTTTACCTGATGTACCTGTTCAACACGGCGTTCAGCTATTTCCGGATGGGCTATGCGTCGGCTCTCGCCTGGATCTTGTTCGTCGTGATTATCGCGTTCACCGTGTTCCAGTTCTGGCTATCAAAGCGCTGGGTGTACTACGAAGGAGAGAGCAAATGAGCAGCCGCGAGACCACGGTAGGCGCCCAGCCGGCGGTTCGGTATCCCCATGACAGGGGGCGGCGCATAACCGTCGGCCGAATGACCCTGTACGCGGTGCTGACCCTTCTGTCTATCACCTTCCTGTTGCCGTTCTACTGGCTGGTGGCGACGAGCCTTAAGACTCCGGCGCAGATCTTCACCTCGGAGTGGATACCGGACCCAATCAGGTTTCGGAACTATCTGGACGTGTTCGAGCAGACCGACTTCCTGCGCTGGACGGTGAATACCGCGTTCGTGACGACTCTGGCGATGATAGCGGTGGCGCTCAGCAGCGCTGTGGTGGCGTATCCGTTCGCGAAGCTGAACTTCCCATTCAAGCGACCGCTCTTCGCGCTCGTGCTCGCGACCATGATGTTGCCCGGCGTGGTGATGATGGTTCCCGTATTCCTGATCTGGCGTCAGTTCGGGGCCATCAACACCTATTACCCTCTATGGGTGCCGAACCTGTTCGGGTCGGCGTTCTACATCTTCATGCTCCGGCAGTTCTTCCTGACAATACCGAATGACCTGAAGGAAGCGGGGCTCGTCGACGGGGCCTCCCACTTCCGCATTTTCTGGAGCATTATGCTGCCGTTGGTCCGTCCGGCGATCGTCACGGTCCTGCTCTTCGAGTTCGTTGCCAAATGGGACGACTATCTGACGCCGCTGATCTACCTCAACGATCCAAACAAGTACACGCTTGCCGTGGGACTGGCGAGCTTCCTGAGGGCGCCGGGACTGGAGAGCCGCTGGGATCTGTGGATGGCCGGTTCGGTTCTGGTCATGATACCGGTGCTGGTGCTGTTCTTTGTGGCGCAGCGGCACTTCATTGAGGGCATCTCAGCGGGAGCGGTCAAGGGCTAGCGCGATCCGAGGGGCAAACGTCGCATACCGTGCAGTCAGATCCGGGACACTCGGCTCGCGCCGGGTCGGGAACGGCGTCACCCGCCTAACTTCGCACTGGGTCGGTCGCCTCGGCTATCCCGAGCACCTCGCGCGCATCCGCGACGATGAACAGAGTCCCGCAGACCACGACGACCTCTGCTCCCGGCACGTTGCGGGCGGTCGCCAGCGCTTCGCCAACGCTTGGCGCTTGCTCAAACTTCGCGCCACGCGCCGCCGCTGCTTCCGCGAGTTCTGAAACGGGCTTCGAGCGGGGATGGGTCGAGCGGCAGAGCACCAGCGGACTATCCCCGATCTCGCGAAGCATCGCCGTAGCGTCGTGGCTGCCGCCGCTCCCGAACACGTACACCGCGCGCTGGCCGGGGAACACCTCCTCAACCGTGCGGCGGAGCTTTCGGATCGAGTCGGCGTTGTGAGCGCCGTCGAGCACAATGGGCGGCTCCCCCGGCACGACCTCGAAGCGTCCCGGCCACCGGACATCCTGGAGCCCGGCGAGCATGGCCGCCTGGTCCACGTGAGCCTGCCGCCTGTCCATGTGGCAGAGGGCCGTGATCGCAGTGAGCGCGTTCTCCACCTGGTGCGTCCCCATCAGGTTCAGGCCGATCACGCGGCCGTGGAGCGCCTGGTCGTTCAGCCGTAGCTGGGTGTCGAGCGCGAATTCCTGGCGCTGCGGGCTGAGTATCTTTCGACGGCGGGCGCGCACAAGGCGCTCGACACCTAGCAGCTTCGAGCCGGTGGCTGCGGCGCGGCTCCGTATCACCTGCAAGGCTTCTGGTGCTTGAGGGCTAACGACGACGGGCACTCCCGGCTTGATAATACCTGCCTTCTCTCCCGCAATCAGCTCCAGGGTGTCGCCGAGCACCTCGGTGTGGTCAATGCTGACGGAGGTGATCACACTGAGCACGGGCGTGAGTACGTTTGTTGTGTCAAGTCGGCCACCAAGCCCGACCTCGATCACGGCCCATTCCACCCCCTGGCGAACGAACAGCTCAAACGCGAATGCGGTGGCGACCTCGAACGTGGTCAGCGGCCGGTCGGCTCGCACCTGCTCGATTATGGGTCGAATATCGCGCAGCGTGCCAGTAAGTAGGTGCTCGCTCACCGAGGCGCCATCCAGCCGATAGCGCTCCCGGTGTGTGTTCAGGTGTGGCGAGGTATACGTGCCCACCGTGTTTCCAGCCGAGACGAGCACGGCGGTGAGCATTGCGACCGTTGAGCCCTTTCCCTTGGTCCCTGCCACGTGTATGGTTCGTAGCCGTGTATGCGGATCACCGAGGGCGGTCAGCAGCGCGCGAACGTTGTCGAGGTGCTGGAACTCCTTCTGACGTGGGGTATGGCGCTCGTAATCCGCGAAGCTGTAGAGGTAACTCAGGGCATCCGCGTAGGTGTGTATCTCGGTCATGAGGTTTGAGCCAGAGCCTCGTAAACCCGCTCGTATCCGTCCACCATTTGCTCAGCGGAGAACCGCTGGCGTGCCCACGCGCTGCACGCTTGACGTCCGAGGTGCGGAACGCGCTCGACGGCCTCGGCAGCTTCCTCGACGGTATCGACGATGAACCCTGTTTCGCCGTCTCGCACCAACTCCGAAACCGAGCCATGCCGGAACGCTATCACCGGGCAGCCGGTTGCCATCGCTTCCGCCATGGTGAGCCCAAAGGCCTCCTGGTATTCGATAAGGTGCAGAAACGCATACGCCTGGTTCATCAGCGTGTTGCGCGTCTCGGGATCGCATGGGCCGAGGAAGGCGATGTGCTCGCCGTCCACGTGCGGAGCGATCTGTGCCTCGTAGTACGCCCGGTTCGATTCCGGCACAATGCCGGAGATCAGGAGCCGCCGCCCCAAGATCTGCGCGACCCGCACGGCGTTGTGAACGCCCTTGTCGGGGGAGAGTCGGCCGAGGAAGAGCAGGTAGTCGTCCGGCTCGGTTGGCTCGGGGAGGTTTGTCATGGAAATGCCGTTGTATACGGTGGCCACGTAGTTGAGCTCCGGCGCGAGCGCGCGCTCTGCGTCGCTAATGGAAACGTATGGCTGCTCGCGGTATCGCCGGTACGCGATCCTGCTGTCCTCCTCCGCCGCCGAACCGTGCAGGGTGGTCAGTACCGGCACGGGAGAGAGCCTGCTCAGGGCGGTGCCGAACACGCCGATATTGTTGTGGAGAATATCCAGGTGCGCGGCCTGCTCATACGCGTGCGCGATGTGCAGTGTCTCGTACAGGCGGCTGGGCAGGTCGCGGTCCTCCTCAAGTGGGCGCGGCACGACGCTCTCCAGGCGGGCACGGGTGCGGGAGTCGGCGGTCGCGAAGAGCGTGACGTCGTGCCCCTTCGCGGTCAGCCCTTCCGCGAGCAAATGGGCGATGCTTTCCCATCCACCGTACTGGCGGGGTGGAACACGCCATGAGACGGAGGCGAGAATCCCAATGCGCACGCCTCCTCCTTTCTCCCCTTGCCGCGAATGATAACAAAACTTTACGACGCGTTGTGATTTGGTGCTCCCGCGCGTAGGCTGCCGGTGAGCCATATAACAGGGCCAGCGCGCACGCAGGGGGAATGAACATGCAGCGAGATAGATTTTCGAGTTCCCAGATCGGCCTGACCAGCGGGATCCGCCGCGGCGAGAGCGACTTCATCACGGCGCCGGGCACGGAGAAACTGGGTCGCAACGCAAACCGACGGGGCAAGCTCTGGATCCTTACCGAGCCGGCCAGCGCGAGCGGGGGCGCCGGGTCTGCAGCAAAGCTGGTAATGGAGGCGATCGAGGACGAGTATTACCACGGTGCAGCGCCGACCATCACGACCGCGCTTGAGGAGGCGGTCGTCGCCGCGAATCGATTGCTGCACGAGTACAACTCCGGCGCGCCGACCCACAAGCAAGCGTTCCTGGGCGTGTCGTGCGTCGCTATACACGGGAACGATGTGTACGTCGCGCAGGTCCAGCCCGCGCGTGTGATCGTCGTCCACCAGGGAGCGCCATCGACGTTTCCGAACGGCGCAATGCGCACGGAGGCCGAACTCACCCCGCTCGGCCTGGACGGGCAGATCGAGGTCGAGTTGTCCCGTAGCCCATTTGCTGCAGGCGACACGGTGACGCTGCTCTCGGATGGGTTGGCGAAGATCGTGGGGCGCGCGGAGGATGAGTACGGACTCTCGTATCAGGAGCACTCTGGCGCGGCGGAGTATCTGGCGCACCTCGCCGCGCGTGAGAACCTGCTCGACGCGCACGCCCTCGTCGTGGAGCAACCGGCGCGGCGCAGGTCCGCTTCCTCCCAGGGATCACTGGAGGCTCTGGGCCGGGACTGGGCGCGCGAAGCTTTGGACCGTGTTGAAAGCCCGTTTCAGACTCTGGCCGCCCTCGTCCACCGAGGCAAGGAGCGGCCTGCGAACGATAAGGAATCGAGGAGTTTCATCACCGCGCAGGCGAACGGCGTCCGAGACCGCCTCCGTTTGCCCAAAGGCGTCGCTGGCGCCCGTCCGTCCCGATTGCAGGCCATCGCCAGCGTTGTCGGCGTCGCGCTCCTCGTTTTGCTCGCGCTCGGCCTCGGCACGCGAGCCTATCAGGGATACCGCGAGCGGAGCACGCTCGACTCCCTGTTGTCGGCTGCGGAGAAGGAGCGGCAGCAGGCGCGCGGCAAGCCGACGGAGAACGCCTTGCAGCATCTGCGGTCCGCCAAGGAGTTCATCGCGGACGCACAGAAGATAGACCCAGCGCACGCAAGAGTTCGGACCGAGCTGCGGCAACTCGCCTCGGACTACGCCACCGTCAACAGGGTCATTCACCTGAAGAAGTTGGATCGACTCACCCAACTCGGAACCGCCCGTGGGGCGCGGGCAGCGAAGGTGATCGTGGTCGGGCCGAAGGTGCTTGTATTAGAGCGGACGGCGGGCAAGGTGTACCAGTACGACACCCGCCGCAACCGCCGCGAGGCGCTCTCCCCGAAGCCCGGTATCCGGTTCGTTGGACTGTCGTGGCGCGACGGTGGGCTCATGCTGCTCGACGCCACGGGCAAGCTGCACGACTACGATCTAAAGGCCAAAACGTGGCGAACGGTCACCCTTGCTGGAAAGCTCGATGGGCGGCGTGTGGTCAGTTTTGACACGTTCGGGCCCCGGGCGTTCGTCGCAGTGAAGGGCGCAGACGGTGTGGCTGTGTACAACACGCTCACCGGGGCGCGTATAAAGGTACTAAAGTCGCGCATCAAGGGACATTCGCTCTCGGCGTCAAGCGTGAGCGCGGATGGAAACCTGTGGTTGCTCAATGGCCTCGATGAGAGCATTTGGAAGTTCACGAACGACAAGGTCAGCAGGCGGCTCTGGGTTGATGCTCAGCCACAGATCCGCGATGGCGCTGGGATCGTCGTCACGGAGACGAACCAGTACATCTATTTGCTCGATAAACGGCGGGATCGAGTTCTCCAGGTGACTGCCGCCGGCCAGTTGCAGGCACAGATCTACCTGCCACGGAAGTTCAAGGGCGGCTCGCGGATCGATGCGATGTATGCTGACGAGAGCAGCGGGAAGCTCTACCTGGTGATCGGCGGCGGTGTTTACGATGCTCCTCTGCCGGCGGCGGTGCCGGTGGGCTAGGTCCGCCCTTCGTCGCAGTACTGGCCCGTACCACGGAACGTTCACGGTGGTGCGGGCCAGTACTGTGTGTGCGGCGGGCCGGACGGCGAGCGGCGATGCGACGGGTGGAGACACGGAGGTTAGGGGGACAGATGGGCAGGCCTGAGGGGCGGCTGCGGCTATTGGTGGACCTTGATGGTGTGCTGTATCGAGGCACGACGATACTACAGGGTGTTGCGGAGTTTTTTGCCTGGGCTGAGGCGGCGGGGCACTCGTCCCTGCTGGTGACGAACAACTCGTTACGGACCCAGGCAGAGGTGTCGGGCAATCTGCGGCGTATGGGCCTCTCCGTCGAACCGGGAGGCATTCTGACCTCAGCAATTGCGACGCGCGCCTGGCTGCAGGCCCAGGCGCCGGAGGGAGCGCGGATTCAGGCCCTCGGCGGGAGCGGCTTGCTCCAGGCGCTGTTTTCGCCCGGCTCCCGGTTTACGCCAGACTGGGAATCGCCAGAGTGGCTTGTGCTGGGACAGGATTTCGACATGACGTACCAGAAGCTCGCTGCGGCCTGCATCGCCGTGCAGAATGGCGCGCGATTCGTTGTGACGAATCCCGACACGACGCTCCCAACCGAAGCCGGACTGACTCCTGGAGCCGGGGCGTGGCAGGCGGTGGTGACGCTGGTGACAGGGGTGCAGGCCACCGTAATCGGCAAACCAGAGACGGGGATATTCGAGACGGCGCTCGCCATGATGCCCGCAGAGGGCGCGGTGGTCGTCATCGGCGACCGGCTGGACACGGACATCCTCGCCGGGCACCGGCTCGGCGCGACGACGGCGCTCGTGCTGACCGGCGTCTCGACCCGAGCGGACGTGGACGCGTACCCGGTCAAGCCGGATTATCTCTTCGAGGATCTCCCCGAACTGGTCGCGAGCTGGAGCTAGTGCGCGATCAGTTCCCGGTGCGAGCGCGCGCGTTCTACGATGTGGGGCATCAGATGCGCCGGCACCTCTTCGTAGCGGACGAACTCCATCGTGTAGCTGCCGCGCCCCTGGGTGATGGCTCGGAGATCCGAACTGTAGCGTTGCACCTCCGCAAGTGGTGCATGGGCACGAATCGTCGTGCTCCCATCGTCGCCAGGCTCCATACCATCGACCCTCGCCCGCTTGCCGTTAAGGTCACTCATCACATCCCCCACGAACAGTTCAGGCACGATGATCAGCAGGTTCACTACTGGCTCGAGCAGCACGGGCCGGGCCTCGCTCACGCCTTTTCTGAAGGCTTGCGCCGCGGCGAGCATAAACGCCATTTCTGAAGAGTCCACATTGTGATGGCTGCCATCGGTTAGCGTCACCCGGATGTTGACAACAGGGTAGCCTGCAACGACGCCGTCCTGCATCGCCTCATGGACGCCCTTCTCCACCGCAGGGAAGTAGTTACGGGGCACCGCGCCACCAACTACGGTAGACCGAAACTCGAACTCCTGTTCTTCAGCGGGCTCTATGCTTAGCACCACGTGGCCGTACTGGCCGTGTCCGCCAGTCTGCTTTTTATGCTTATACTCCGCACGGGAGGAGATCGTAATCGTCTCCCGGTATGGTACGGCCGGCAGCGCCGTCTCGACGCCAACGCCGAACTTACGCTGCATGCGCTCCGCCATGATCTGGATGTGCGAGTCTCCCATGCCGCTGACGAGAGTCTCGCCCGTCTGCGCGTCGCGGCTGACGTGCAGCGTTGGATCCTCGTCAGTCATCCGGTGCAGCGCGTTGCCCATCTTGTCGAGATCCGACTTCGTCCTGGGCCGGAGCGCCGCCATATAGCCGGGCGTAGGAAACGCAATGTCTTTCAGCCTGAGCGGGTGCGCGGAGGAGCAAAGCGTATCCCCCGTCGCGGTATCGCCGAGCTTTGCTACGGCCCCGATGTCGCCAGCCGCGATGCGGTCGGCGTGTTTCTGCTCCTTGCCGCAAAGATAGAGCAATTGGCCGATGCGCTCATCGTGTCCCGTACGGGCGTTGGTGAGGTGGCTGTCGCTCGACAATGTGCCACTGTATACTCGGAGGAGACTCAGCTTTCCGACAAATGGGTCTGCCAGCGTTTTGAATACCAGGCTGGCCAGCGGACCCGAAGGGTCGGCCGGGATGTCCCATGTGTCCTCACCGTTGTTCGGGATCGTCTGCTCCGGTCGCTCGAGCGGTGATGGCGCAAGCTTGATGAGTGCATCGAGTACCTGTGGAACGCCGGTCAGGCATCCCCCGCTTGCGGCCAAAACCGGCACGATGGAACCGGCGAGCACTCCCGCGCGCGTGCCGTCCATGATCTCCTCTGTCGAAAGTCCCTCGCCGTCAAGGTATTTGAGCGTCAGGTTGTCGTCCGTCTCGGCTGCGAGCTCCATCACCATCTCCGCGTATCGGTCGACGCTCCCCGCCAGCTCGGAGGGGATCCCCCGTTCTTCGAAGCTCAGGTCGCCCCGCTTCGGATACACATATGCTTTCCGGGCGATCACATCCACCACGCCCTCGAAGTCGTGCTCCCGTCCGATGGGAATCATCAGGGGAACGACGGAATGACCCCAGTCGGTGCGCATCTGGTCCATGACCGCGTCGAAATCGGCGTTCTCCCGGTCCATCTTGTTGACAACCGCTATACGCGGCACCCCGGCCTTCGTCGCCTCTCGGAACCGCAGGTCCGTGCCTACCTCGATCCTTGAGTGCGCGTCCAGGAGGATTATGGCGCAGTCCACCACGCGCATGGCGGAAACCATCTCTCCCGTGAACTCGGCATAGCCGGGACTGTCCACCACATTCAGCTTGTAGCCATTGAACTCAACGGGCACGAGCGAAGCGCTGATCGACGTTTGACGCTTCACTTCGTCCGGGTCAAAATCGCTCGCGGTCGTGCCCTCCGTCACCTTACCGAGCCGGGATATTGCGCCACTGGCGTACAGCATGGCCTCGGCCAGCGTCGTCTTCCCGGTCCCGCCGTGCGAGAACAGGCCAACGTTCCGTATCTGCGCTGCGGGGTACGTCTTCATGTCTCCCTCCTGAAAGGTTGTGCACCGACGTGGGCGTGGATTATAACGCCCTTGGTCTCGTTATGCCATACCTCTTGCAGCGGTTCGTAGCCAAAAAGTACTGTGGTCCCGTCCGGGTGCGTGTCATAGAGTGGACGCGGAGGTACAATTCTTTGCGATCACTGGTCACAGCACGCCGTGGCGTTGCGATGGTCGAGTTCGCGCTCGTCGCCCCAATCACTGTGCTGCTTTTTGTCAGCTTTATACAGGTCGGGTTCGTGCTCAGTTCGTACGTGACCGTGACGGACGCTGCCCGGCAGGGTGCACGCGCGGCGATAACGCAGGGGCTGACCGACGCACAGCGGACGACCGCGGCACGGAAGGCAATCTTCCCGAACTACCCGGACTGCGCGGCCGGTAACACCGGTTTCGCGCAGAGCACGGGAAACATCGACTGCACCAACGGCGTGTCCGTGACACTCCCCGCTGCAAACCCGATCGATCACCCGAATCGTCGCGGTCAGACGCTCGAGGTTCAGGTGACCTGGCTGGTCACAATGGACGTCGGCGTCTTCACGAACACGCCAGACCTGACTGTGACGGCCAGATCCAAGATGAGGATTGAGTAAGATGTTCCAGCGCCTGTTCCGAACCCGCCCCGCTCAGTCGCTTGTCGAGACGGCAATCCTGCTACCACTGATGATGACGCTGACGTTCGGCGTGATCGATACAGGCTTCGCGTTCTACGCGTACGTTCAGGTGATCAACGCCTCGCGCGAAGGCGCACAATCGGGGTCGCAATACCGGTATCTGTACGCCTCGCCGGGAAGCGGAACGGCGTATACCGTAACGCAGAACGATCAAAACCGGGGCTTCGGCGGGGGCGTGTCAACGGAGGATATCTACGAGAACAACGCCCGCACGGTAGTGCAGCAGTCTGTTGGCAACCTGGAACCGGCGCTTGCTCAGGTCGAAGTCAGCTATCCAGACGTGCTCGATTCAACGAAGCCGAACAGGCGCGGACAGGCAGTGCGCGTGCAGGTGACGTACGTGTACTCGCTTCCGATAAGCAGCTCCTTTGGATTTGTGCAGCCAACCGTCACACTGCGGTCCACAACGGAAGCCACGATAAGGAACCAGTAGAAAATGAAACAGTTGAAACGGCATGGCATGCCTGACACTCGGCAGACAGCGGCAGTACGCACATCGGACTTCCTCGGTGTATATTCGGCACCCCACATGCAACGGAGGTCGATCGGGACACCATCTGGTTTTATCACTAGGGCGCTCCTTCGGGTTTGTCAGCCGATTCGCGGTCAGGTGCTGATCCTGTTCGTGCTGATGCTCGGCCTTGTCTTTCTCAGTGTCCTCGCTGCCGCCGCGGATGTTTCGCAGATGCACACCCAGCGGCGAAAACTTCAAAACGCCGCGGACGCAGCAGCCCTCGCTGGCGCCGAAGAGTACAAGGTCACCGCGAGCACCGCAGCCGGAGACGCCGCGGCCCGTGCATCCGTCCTGAGGAACGCACCGTACGCCACCGACTTTACGGTGATCGGCGCGGGCTCAAGCTTGCAGAACGGTATCCAGTTTGCGGGCGACGATGTCCGAGTTGCATTGCGCCATGAGTTTCAGGGATTTTTCAGCGGCGCGATAGGCTTTCCGACACTGGTCGTTGGCGCCCGTGCTCGCGCGACGATTCGTCCGCCGGACGTGTTCTTGCCGATCACGGTCAAGAGATTTGATGAAGGGCGGACGGACCTGCCGCTCGATGATCCCTTGCAACCCGACCCCGCAGGTCCGCAGACCCCTAATCAGCGCACCGATTATCTGTGTAGTGGGACGGGGCAGATCACCGCGTGGCCCAGCGCAGTGGGCACAGCACCAGCTTTTATGCAGACAGCAAACTGCGACACACAACCCAGCCCAACGAACCCCGGGCCGGAAGCTTTTCTGATAGGAACGGGCGTTGCCCCCAACAATCCGAGCGATCCTGGTGAGGCTATCCGCGGCTGGGTCGTGCCGGAGATCCGCAACTTGCACACTGCCACACCGACCTGTTACCACGATTTCGATTGTAGTGTGAACAACTCCAAGAACGCTGTTGCCGACTACATCGAGAGCTTTGGTGGCGCTTCCATCGACGATTCGATGCCCGCTCCCACTGTGGGCGAGTCTATCGGCATGATTGCTGGCACAAGCGCCGGTCTCAGTGTTGACTCGATCAAGGCGCGCTACCAGGTGGGCGACACGATCCTGGCGATGGTTTGGGACGGCACGGTGTATAACGGGTCAAACGGAAACAGGTATGTCTTTGTAGCGGGCTATGCATTGTTCAACATAACAAGGACTGGGGCCAACAATGTCAAGGTGCGTGCGGTGAGCGGCATCAAGCCCACGCCGAGCGAGTTCACGGAACAGCGGCGAACCGTCCTGCGTGCATGGGAGTAAGCCCGATCTCCAGACGCCGCTCGCCGGAGCCAGCGCTCGCCGACGCATGAGGGACGGCGAGCGGGGGATTTCTGTTGCATGCACGCCCCTGCTGGAAGCGTGCCCCACCATTACGGTGAACTGCGTCGATGGTCCCCCCACACGGCCGTTCTACTCCAACGTTCGTGCGATCCATTGTCCAATTGCACCAATGTGCCTGCGGGGGTCGCACTTCCGCAGGCACTGAAATGGTTCCTATGGGCAGATCCCTTAAGGGACGCGGGCATCGTTCCCACTGTCGGGCGCAGCGGTGGGCAATCGGTGCCATGACAGCAGCGGGACCAAAGTCCTATTGTCGCGAGCCAGCCACAGACCTACACTCGTAGTAGCAAAAGTCGCAGTCTGGTTACGTTTGTCGGAGGATTAAGTAAATGGGGCGTTCGGGTAAGATTTTCCTGGTATTCGGCGTGATACTGGCCCTCCTGGGCGGCGGAGCGCTGTTCATGTACTTGCAGTCGATGGGGAGTGCCGCGGCTCAAACCGCGCCGCCGGTTAACGTGGTTGTTGCCGCAGTGGCGGTCCCGAGTTACAAGCCGCTCACTGCGGAGCAGTTGCAGCTCAAGCCCGTCCCCAGGGAGGCGGTTCCACCGGGCGCGGTGTACGATCTTTCCACAGTGACGGGCAAGGCGCTCAGCGGCCCCGCCCAGCCGGGGCAGGTGCTCCTGACCAGTATGATTACGGAAGGCGGGTTCGCGTACTCAGTGCCGAAGGGCAAACGAGCCATCGCCGTTTGGGTTGACCGATCCAGCGTTCTCAATGGCCTGCTGCGCGAGGGCGATCACGTGGATGCGCTGTTCATGGGGAAGTTCCCACAGGTCAACTTCTCGAAGGGACAGGATGGCAAGTACGCTGACAAGAAGGCTGAAGCACCGGTTGGCAAAACTATCGCGCAGAACCTGCAGGTGCTCAAGGTGCAGAACCCAAAGGATTCGGGCGCCACCGGTGCGATAATCCTGCCGGAGAGCGTCAAGTTTTCCGCTGGTACGTCCGAGTCGGGCGGGACCGAGGTCTGGACCGTGATCCTCGCGGTAACTGGTCAGGAAGCTGAGGCTGTGCAATACGCGCAGACGAACGGCATCCTCAGCTTTGTTGTCCGAGCGAACGGAGATACGGCAGTTGAAGATACGGCGGGAGTCTCGGAAGAGATTCTCAACAAGGGTATGGGCGTGCCGGTACCCTTGCAGCCGCAGAAGTAGAGTCACGAGAGGATTAAATCGTGTCCCATAAGAACACTGTACTCCGCGTGCTCGTCGTAGACGACGACCGAGGATTCCGAGACCAGATACGAAACTTGCTAGATCTGGAAGACTGGGTGGAGCTGGTCAGCATGGCCGGCGATGTGGACGAGGCGGTCAGCATGGCCTGCCGGCTCGAGCCCGACGTGGTCCTGCTCGACTATTATCTTCCCGGTGGCACTGGGGCCCAGGTGGCGGAGCAGTTGTCCGGCTTGCTGCCGAATACCGGCATTGTGATGATGAGCGTTGAGTCGGGCGCGGACGTGATGCGGCCGGCGCTGCGGTCTGGTGCACGGGACTTCCTTCAGAAGCCGTTCGGTCCAACCGAACTGTATGCCGCTCTTCAGCGCCTTCCATCGACAGCGAGTGCGGGGCCGGACTACAAAGAGATCAATTCGCTACGCCCCGAAGGTGGCGAGATCGTCGCCGTACACAGCCCGAAGGGCGGGTGTGGGGTAACCAGCGTCGCGATCAACCTTGCGGTGGCAAAGCGCCAGGAGACGCAAGGACGGGTGGCACTCGTTGACCTCAGCCTGGCGTATGGCGATGTTGGCCTGATGATGGATCTTGCCAGCTCGACAAACATCTATGACCTCAGCCAGCGCGTCGAGGATCTGGACGTGGGCCTGCTCTCGGACGTGATGGTGGCACATACCTCCGGGGTAAAGGTACTGCTTGCTCCCGCGCAGCCGCAGCAGGCGGAAGCCGTAGGGCCGACTCAGGTACGGCGAATCCTGACTGAGCTAAGCAACGCGTTCGACTATGTCTTCGTCGATACATCGCACGACCTCAGCGAGACGGTTCTCGTCGCGCTGGACATGGCGCGCACGGTCGTACTCGTAAGCACGCAGGAGGTGCCGGCTGTGCGCGACGTCAAGTTGTTCACGGAGGTGGCAAAACTTCTCGAGTATCCCGAGCACAAGCTCCAGCTCGTGCTGAATCGGGTCAACTCATACGCGGTGCTCGCCCCGAAAAATATCCAACAGCGGCTGGGCTTGACGCTTCTCGGCAGCGTGCCGGAGGACCTCAAGGCTTTCGCCGAGGCCAGCAACCGAGGCGTGCCGATGGTGATTCACCAACGTGGAAGCGCGGCAACTCGGGAGCTGCGGCGCATAGCATCGACCGTCCGCGCTCAGCAGTTCGCCAATGAGGATCAGGTTCCGGTCGACGCGACCCAGAAACCGGCCAGGCGCAGGTTGTTCGCCAGGGCAAAGGCGTAGACCGCACGAAGGGACTAAGAGATGTCATTACTCAAGCGCCTAAATACAGAGCCGCAACCCACGGCCCCTGCTGGGCCGGGGCGATCCGCCGCGCCGCCACCGGTGCCGAGAGGAGCGGTCGAACGCAACCTGGTGGAAATGAAGTCAACGGTCCAGAGCCGCCTGCTTGGTGAACTCGGGCCGAATCTCGACCTGAGCCGTCCCGACCAGGTACGCAAGCGCGTGGAGGAGATCTTC
>JACDAU010000321.1 GCA_013695265.1 Chloroflexia bacterium | reverse complement strand
ACGTCCACCAGTTGCACCTCGCGTCCCAGCAACCGTTGTAGCTCGCCTCTCGTAATATCCTTCGGCATAGCCTACCTCCTGGCCATAGCCTACACCTTCTCCTTAGGTGGAAGGTCAAGAGGGTGGTTGAGCGCTCTCCTCGAACGCTATGCAGATAGATGAGGCTTGCACACAGTCGGTCTCGGCCTCGCGCGCCGCCTCCCCGAGCCGGACGAGGTCTGCCCTGAGCTGCTGGAGATCGGCGACGCGCGCATCGATCTCCGAGACCTTGGCCTCGGCCAGGGCGCGCACGTGCCGACAGGGCACCGTCCCGGTGTCGCGCAGTGCGATGACATCGGCGATCTCCGCCAGAGACAAGCCAACGGACTGAGCCCGCCGGATGAACGCGAGGCGGTCGGCATCCCCTGGAGAATAGACCCGGTAGCCAGCCTCGGTGCGGGAGGAGGGGGCGAGCAGGCCTATGCGCTCGTAGTAGCGCAGGGTACGGGGGTTGACGCCTGCCAGTTGCGCGAGCTCACCTATCCTCATGCCGTATATGATAGCGGCCCGCTGGGGTAGCCGACACCGCCGGTGACGGGCACCCACATATTACGCAAACCGTCCCTTCCGGGAGCAGATGAGTGCCGAAAGCAACTCACCCGAGCCCCTGTATCTCCTACATTTCACTGAGAGCTTCGTCGAATGCTACGCTCAGAACCTCCATCCCGGCGAATGCCGCACCGTCCAGCAACGCCGTGCAGCGTAACAGGACTCCCCGGTCTGCGTCGACTAACAGACTATAGGCATCTGCGCCGAGCCACATGACGGCCGGAGAGATGTCATGCTCCATCTCCTTGCGCGGAAGACCGCTCACGTGTATCGCCCCACGCCCGGCATGCGTCTCTCGCCCAAGAGGTTCGAGCCAGAGTTCGGGGATTATGGTCACCGGATCCAGCATATCGGCGAGCTTCGCGTCCTCAAACCGTAGTTGGTCTGTGTAACGCTCTCGTGAGTTGTCGCCCAAGACGATTCTCGGTGAACTGTCCCACATCGAACCCTTGTAGCGCTACTGCGTTCCCTGTTGCCACAGGTGCGATACCCATTCTGCACGACCGTTTGCATCGCCTCGTGCTGCTTCCATGGATGGTCCGAGTCTCGTGACGCTCCCGGGCGCTTGGGCTGCTTTCCACCGGCGCCGCGCCCGTTCACACCCGGCGTCGTCGTACCAGGTTCTCATACTTACCTGGATGCTGGAGAAGCGTTCGCTGGCGGTGTAGAGAAGCTCCAGTACGTCGCGCAGCGTGTCGCCCGTGCCGCCTCGGATGTCGTCCATCTGGCACCTTTCCTTGAATAGACACAGAGTATAACAACACGCGCTTCGCGGTGGGCGTTCTGCATGCGCCGTCCACGACTGTCTCCGGCAATCACGGCGGCCTCCGTCCGTATGTATTGAACCCGCTCCTCGGTGGTGTTAGACTCATGGTGTAGAACATGCGTTCTACAAGTATGCATGAGTACGCGGAGCTGCACTGCCACAGTTACCATTCCATGCTCGACGGGGCGTCGTCCCCCGCCGTGCTGGTCGAGCGCGCGCTGGAGCTGGGCATGTCCCACCTGGCGCTTACGGATCACGACGGGCTGTACGGCGCGGTGCGTTTTCATACAGCGGCGCTTGCCCGCGGACTGCACCCGATCATCGGGCTGGAGGTGGGCCTGGAGACCGGTCATCACCTCACCCTGCTCGCCCGCAACAACGCCGGGTATCGCAGCCTGTGCCAACTCGTCAGCCGCGCGCAGTTGCGGGGAGAGAAGCACGCGCCGGTGTTCGCGCTCGCCGACCTCCCGCTCCACGCCGATGGACTGATCGCGCTCTCCGGTTGCCGCCAGGGCGAGGTGGCCGCGCGCATCTTGCAGGGCGATCATGCCGCCGCCCGCGCCGCCGCCCGGAACCTGGCCGGGCTGTACGGCGAGGGCAACTACTGGATCGAGCTGCAGGACCACCTCCTGCCCGACAGCCACGGCCTCTGTACGGAAC
>JACDAU010000316.1 GCA_013695265.1 Chloroflexia bacterium | reverse complement strand
TAACACGACTCTGCGGCAGCAACGCGCGGAGCCGCTCCATAAGGGCTCGGTTGCGCGCGCCACCGCCGCTGACATGCACCGTGTCGATCCTCGGCGGGCCGAACGAACGATAGGCGCGGACGATGCTGTCTGCCGTCAAAGCCGCGAGGGTCGCCATGGTATCATCGGCCGAGGGCCGTAGCTGCGCGGCCCGTGCAAGGATCTCGTCGGCGTAGTCGTCGCCGAATACCTCGCGTCCGGTGGACTTCGGTGGCTGACGCGTGAAGTAGGGATGCGCGAGCAGCTCGGCGAGCAGATCGTTGTGTACCGTTCCCCGCAGCGCCATCTGGCCGCCCTCATCGTATCCCGCTGCCAGACCAAAGACTCGCGCGGCGCGGTCCAGCAGAGCGTTGCCCGGCCCGGTGTCGAAAGCGTACGCGTCTTCCGGCGCGCTGCCGCCGGGCACGAACGTCACGTTGCCGATGCCACCGATGTTCTGGAGCGCGACGGTGTGCGGCCCTGCGAACAGGAGTGCGTCCAGGTAGGAGACGAGTGGCGCGCCCTGCCCGCCCGCCGCCACGTCCGCCACGCGGAAATCGGAGAGCACCGTAACGCCGAGGCGCTGGGCGATCACCGCCGCCTCGCCCGCTTGCCAGGTGGAGGGGGTGCGTCCGGACTCCATCAAGTGATAAAGCGTCTGGCCGTGGGAGGCAACGAGGTCGATCTCCTCCACACCGATCCCGGCGGTAGCGAGGGTTTGCAGGGCGGCGTCGGCAAAGGCCGCGCCGATCTGGAAGTTGAGTTCGGTGAGATCGGCGAGGGGCGCGGCTTGCAGAGCGAGCAGATCCAGCGTCCGCTCGCGCAGCGTGGGAGGGAACGGCTGCTCTGCATGAGCGACGAGCCGCAGCGTCAGCGCGTCCGGTCCGCTGACCGCATCCGGCGCGAGGTCGCAGATTGCGACGTCTATCGCATCGACGGATGTGCCGGAGATCATCCCCATCACCCGCATTCCCTGTTCGACTGTGGCTCGCACCCTGCCTCCTCCCGCCGACGAGATCCGCCGCGACCGTGGCAACACTACTCCCGGACACGGTATCACGTCGATCCTTCCGGCGAGTAGTATAACCCGTGACGTTGGGACAGTGATGCTGCAGACAGGGCACCCAGAGTGCGCGTCGTGAGCGGGAGTTCTGGCGCACGACTCGCCCGAAGGTGCAGCCCGCGCGGGTCGCGGCCTCCGGTGAGCAGCCGATCTCCAAAAGTGCGCCCAGGTTCAGCCGAATCTCCAGCGTCGCGCCCGGACGGGTCACCGCGCGTAGGCCGGCTGCGAGCGCCGGGTTCGCACCGAGCAGCGCCGTGAGCAAGCTGCCCCAGGGGAAGTTGATCGTCACGTGCGACGCCGTGTTCGTCAGTGCCTCGGGTAGAACGAGCGCGTTCGCGACGACGTAGAGTGCGTTCGGTGGCGCAGTGCGCGAGGTTTTTCGCATCCCGTCAGCGCAGGCATCAAGGCCGATCGAGAGGCAGTCGGGACGCCGCCGGGCGGTGTGCAGCGTGTACCGGCCATCTCCAGCGCCGAGGTCAAGGAGCACGTTGTCATATTGCGACGCGAGGAAGTGCAAGCCAGCCGCGTCGAGGGTGCGGGTGTGTTTGCTATGTATCGTATCCAACGGTCACCTTCCGTGCTTTCGGGTTGATCGACTCGAAAGACGGAAGGTTGGTGGCGCGCGGCAATGGCCGCTGCCGGACTAGTTGGGGGGTATAAGGATGAGGCAGGTGATGGTGTGCATCACGACACTTCTTTCCAGCCGGGATGATTGTTCCGGCGGCAGTCAGTATAGCATCACGGCCCAGTGCGCGATCAAGTGCGCGATCAGTCGTACAGCAGGTAGGGACGCCTTCGTTCTTCGAACGCTGCGACCCCGGCACGCCAGTTGGCCACCACTGCGTCGGGAGCCGCTCCCGCATCAAGCGCGCGCCGGGGAGCGTCGGCGCCGATGAGCAGATCAAGGAAGGGTGCACCGTTCGCTCCGCTGTGCCACGCGAAGGACTCGGGCGCGAGGGAACGGAGGATGTGCAGCAGGTGGATACCCACCTCGGTGGCACGGAGCGCGGCACGGTCCGTGATGTGAAGCTG
>JACDAU010000300.1 GCA_013695265.1 Chloroflexia bacterium | reverse complement strand
CGGACGCCGCACGTGCTCCTGGCGGGAGAGGGCGCGGCACGCTTCGCCGCGGAGATGGGCTTCGAGCCAGCAGAGTTGCTCACCCCCGAGGCTCAGGCGGAGTGGGAGGGCAAGTTGCGCGACGAGGATCCCGATCTGGAACCGGGCCTGCTGTTGTACCACGAGCACGCCGGGCTCTACCTCCACCTCACGCGCGATCCAGAGAAGCCAGCGGGTGGGACGGTGAACTTCCTCGCACTCGACACTTCCGGCGACCTGGCGGGCGCAGTCAGCACGAGCGGCTGGTACTTCAAGTACCCCGGCCGGGTCGGCGATTCCCCGATAGTCGGCGCGGGCAACTACGCGGACAACCGCTACGGCGCGGCGGCATGCACCGGGCGCGGCGAACTCGCGATCCGCGCCGTCACTGCCCACAGCGTCGTGATGCATTTGTCCCACGGATTGACCGTTCGTGATGCGCTGCGCCGTGCCCTGGAGGATGCGAACTCGCTGGAGGATGCGTATGGGACAGGGCTTAACCTGCTCGCGCTCGATCCTCACGGCAAACACGCCGCCGTGTCGAACCGATCGGGCGCCCACTACGTATGGATGAATGAGGAGACGCCCGAGCCGCGGGAAGAACGGCGAGAGGTGGTTGACGCAGGGACATGAGCGCAGGTGCCTGCCCGTTTCCATAATGCTCTGGTATAGTACGCGCATATGATAGCCCTGATCGAACGTAAGCGCCAACTCTACCAGTTGATAGGGCTGACGGCGGTTGTGGCGGCGTTCGTTGCGCTGGTCGCCATCCACCTGCCGGGGACCGTAGAGATCCACTTCCCGGCCCTGTACGCGCTCGTCGCGCTTACGATGAGCGCGGGCGTGGCGCTCCTGTTGTTCTCCTCCTCGGTGGCCTCTCGTCCGGCCGTGTTCTGGCCAATTGCGGGTGGCGTATTTCCACTCTTCGAGGCGATCGCCGTGTACTTCACCGGCGGCGTCCGCAGCCCGTTCTTCGTCTTGTTCTACTTTTCCCTCTTTTTCATCGGGATGGTCGGCGGGCAGCGGGGCGCCGCGCTCGGCTCGATAGTCATTGGAGTGCTGTACCTTGCGGCCTGTGTAGCACACGAGGGCGGGATTGACCCCGATGCGCTCATGGCGTTTGTGATCACGATCTGCTCGTTCTACGGTATCGCGGGCTTCGCTGCGTACCTCGGGAACGTTGCCTGGCAGGAGGCCCGCGACGCGAGCCGACGCGCGATGCGGATCGTCGGACTGAACGCCGTGAACAACAACCTCAGCGAGACGTTGGACATGGCCGATCTGTTGGCGACGATACCCTCTGAGTTGTGCCACCGCCTCGGCTTCGAGCGCGCCCTCGTCTACACCGTGGAGGAAAGCGCGCTCCACCTCCAGGGCGCCTACAGCACCTCGGACCCCACGCGTCTCGCGGAACTAGTCGCATACCTGCACACGCACCCCCCGGAACTCAACTCGAACACGGTCGAGGCGGAGGCGGCCCGTTTGCGGCGGCCGGTCGTGAGCACGCGCGTCCATGAGAATCCAGAGATGCACCCTACCGCGATGGCGATGGCGCCGACGCAGTGCTTTGCCGCCGCCCCGATGCTTGCCCAGGATCGACTCATCGGCGTCGTTGTTGCCGACTACTACCGCAGTCGCCGGGCGATTACCGAGGAGGAGCTGATCCTGCTTGAGACCTTCGCCGGCACGGCGGCGCTTGCGGTCGTGAACAACGAGCTACACGCCGATGCGAGCCGCGCCGAGGTGTTCCGCCAGCTCGACACGCTCAAGTCGGAGTTCCTCGGGACCGTCTCTCACGAGTTGCGTACCCCGCTCACCCTCGTGCGGGCCAGTACGGAACTGCTGCTCGACAGCGCATCCGACGGACTAACGGCGTCCCAGATGCGTCTCGTCGAGACGACGGGGCGCAACGTCGTGCGCTTGCAGGCGTTCGTTGAGGAGTTGCTGGAGATGGCGCAGCTCGAGGAGGGCCAGGTCCAGCCCAATCTACAGCTTACCGATTTGCGCTACCTGGTGGACGAGGTGGCACGCACGCTGCAACTGATGGTCGCGGAGAAGGCGCAGACGTTGTATCTGGACGTGCCGGATGACCAATGCCTGGCGGAAGTAGATCGTCATCGCATCCAGCAAGTGGTCACGAACCTGGTCACGAACGCGTGTAAGTATACGCCGCAGGGCGGGAAGGTTTGGGTGCGCGTGTGTCCCATGGAGGATGACCTCAGCGTCGAGGTGCAGGACAACGGACCAGGGATACCATCGCAGAGCCTGGAGCACGTCTTTGACAAGTTCTATCGGGTGCCGGGGGCCGAACATAAGGCAAAGGGCGCGGGGCTTGGGCTGGCGATCACCCGCTCCATCGTGGAGTTGCACGGCGGCAAGATCACGGCGGAGAGCCCGCCAAACCAGGGCGCTCGCTTCCGGTTCGTGCTCCGACGCGCGCCGGAGCTCTCCGTCGCCAGGCCAGCATCGATTACAGAAACGAGGCAGTAGATGGTCCGCATACTCGTGATTGATGATGAACCGGATGTCGTGGGCCTTATCGGCCTCGCGTTCCAGTTCAACCGCCCGGACTACGTCATCGCCGAAGCATACAACGGCGTGGAGGCGCTCAACCGGCTCGCGGCCGAGCTGTATGATCTCATCATTCTGGATGTCTCGATGCCGGAGATAGACGGCTTCGAGGTCACCCGGCGACTCCGCGAAACGTCGGACATGCCGGTGATCCTGCTTACGGCGAAAGGGATGGAGCAGGACAAGGTGCGCGGGCTCGAGCTGGGTGCGGATGACTACGTCACGAAACCCTTCAGCCACAAGGAGCTCATCGCGCGCGTGGATGCCGTGCTCCGCCGCGCCGCACGCCCCCTGGATACACCAGCGGCGGCGGATATCCTGCGATACCGGGAGATGGAGATCGACCTGACCCAGCACCAGGTATCCATGCGCGGGGAGGTGGTGAAACTCACCCCAACGGAGTACCGGCTGCTGTACCAACTCATTAATAACCGGGGGCGCATCATGCCCCAGGAGACGCTGCTCGCGAAGGTCTGGGGGATGGACTATCGGGAGGAGTCGCACTACCTGAAGGTGTACGTTCGCCGCCTGCGCGAGAAGCTGGAAGTAGACCCCGCGCGGCCGGAGTATCTGATAACCGTGCGCGGCGTTGGGTATACCTTCCCCGTAGACACCGCCGCCTGATGGCCTCCGTGGTCGTCGTTGGAAGTAGCAACACCGATATGGTCGTGCCCGTCAACCGCATTCCCAGGGTGGGCGAGACGGTGCTCGGCGCCGACCTGATCATCGCCGCCGGAGGCAAGGGCGCGAACCAGGCGGTGGCCGCCGCCCGCCTCGGCGCGCAGGTCACCTTTGTCGGCGCGATTGGCGGTGACGACTTCGGCGGCGCGAGGCTCGCGGACCTGCGCGCGGAGGGGATCGACTGCGAACACGTCCGCACCGTGGCTGGCGTGCCCAGCGGCGTCGCGCTCATCATGGTGGACGACGACGGCCGCAACTGCATCGCCGTCTCCTCCGGCGCGAACGCGCACCTCTCGGAGGAGGACGCGCATGCTGCGGCGGATTCGATTCGCGGCGCGAGTGTGCTGCTCGCCCAGTTGGAGACACCGCTGCCCTTCGTCCACGCGGCGCTACGTCGTGCACGAGATGCCGGTGCGACGATTGTGCTCAACCCCGCGCCCGCCCCGGCCAATGGTCTGCCCGGTGACCTGCTCGCGCTCGTGGACGTGCTCACCCCCAACGAGGGGGAGGCGGCCGCGCTGGCGGGACACGACGGCGAGCCGGAGGCGTTGGCCCACACGTTGCTCGAGCGCGGCGTGGGCGCGGTCGTCGTGACGCTCGGGGAGCGGGGAGCGCTGATCGCCACGGCAGACGGGCACGAGACTGTGGCGGCAGAGCCGGTGCGCGCCATCGACACGACCGCCGCTGGAGACGCCTTTTGCGGCGCGCTCGCCGTCGCGCTCGCGGAGGGCGTGACGTTAGTGAAAGCCGCCCGGTTCGCGAGCGCCGCCGCCGCCCGCTCCGTTACCCGCCGAGGCGCCCAGCCCTCCCTGCCCCGC
>JACDAU010000240.1 GCA_013695265.1 Chloroflexia bacterium | reverse complement strand
CTCCTACGACTACCAGCCCGTGGTCCGAATTCAGACGCGAGACCGTCCAGCGGGTCAGGAGATGCCGGTGGATGAGCTGCACGCGCCACACCAGGACCCGGTCCAGTACCTGGTCCACTGCATCCGGACCGGGGAGGCGGTGCGTGGCCCGCTATCCCCGGAGATCTCCTGGATCGGCCAGCAGATCGTCGACAGCGCGGTACTGAGCGCCCGTGAGAAGCGCACCGTACCGCTCGTCGGGTAGAGCGAAGCGCCCCGATCGTGCCGGGTCTCGACCGTCTGCTATGATGCCCCTGAGCTTGGAGGGCATAATGGCGGACGTCCTGTGCTTCGGCAATCTACAGTTCGACGTGCTGTGCCGACCGGTCGCCTCGCTCCCTGCACCCGGAGAGCTGCGACCCATCGACCATATCGACTTCGCCCTGAGCGGCAACGGTGGCAACGTCGCGATGGCCCTCGCCCGGCTGGGTATCGCCGTTGACCTGGCGGGGTACAGCGGCGCGGACGCGGTGGGCGCGAGCTTTCGGCGGACGCTGGCTGCCCAAGGCGTCGGCCTCGGGGCGCTGCTGAAGCACCCCACAACCAGCACGGGCACCTCGGTGATCGCCGTGTCTCCCTTGGGCGAGCGGACCGTTTTGTTCGTCAACGGCTCAAACAGCTGCTTCGACTTGGACACCGTGCCCGATGCCTGGCTCGAGGGAGTGCGCGTCGTGTCCGCCGGCAGCGTGTTCGTGCTACCGCAGTTCACACAAGACGCGCTCACTGCGCTCTTCCGGCGAGCGCATGACCACGGCGCAGTGACCGTGCTAAACACCTGCCCCGTGCCAGACAAGACCAGGCTCGATGCTCTAACGACGGTGCTCTCAGTGACCGATTACTTCGTGCTCAGCGGCCACGAGGGCCGGCAACTCGTAGGGACCGACGATCCGGAACGGATCCTGGAGGTGCTGGATGCCCGGACGCGTGGCAGGGTGATCCTGACGCTGGGGGAGCGGGGCTGCTGCCTTCGAGTTGGGGACGGGATCGAGTACATTCCCGCGGAGGCGGTAGAGGCGGTCGACTGCACTGGGGCGGGGGATGCGTTCGTCGCTGGCTTCATCGCGGGGGTTGTGGCCGGCGGGCCACTGGCCGAGGCCGCGAGACTTGGATGCAAGGTGGCCTCCTACGCCGTCACGGGTCCGGGCGCCTACCCGCGCATCCCGGCCCTCTCACAGCTGGACTACCGTTTGTCCAGACAGCGACAGATGACAGGAGATGTACATGCCCGAGAGTAACTATCGGTATGCAGGACTTCATCGAACGAAGGAGCCCGGCCTGTCCGTCGCGGAGGCGGTTGAGAGGCTGCGCCGGCTGGCGTACGTCGAGCGGCGACTGGTGCGGCTGCTTGCTTCCCGGATCGTGACCGTCGCGGAGCGCGACCTCAAAGCGCTGCTCGCCCGGCTCCAGTACGAGGACGCGCTGCATGCCGACCTGCTGCGTCGCCGTGTGCTGGAGATGCGCACAAACAGGAGCAAGCTTGAGAGCGCCCCGGACGCTGGCTGGGAGGCGCTTTTCGACGAGGCCGAGCATCTCCCGGGTAGCTATCCGTTCCTGGCTGTCGTTACCCTCGTGCTCAAGCCGGAGCTGCGGAATGCCTTCGAGTCGTACCTCGTCACAACCAATCATCTTGCCGACTACGGCAGCGTGAGAGCCATGCAACATATATTGACGGACGAGGCCGAGCACGACCGGCTGCTGCATGCAGCATTGGACGACCTGACGCCCTCGAAGGAGGGCCGGGACACAGCGGGCGTCTGGGAGCAGAAGCTACGTGGGTACCTCGCGGCGGCGGGAGGGCTCGACGGCACGGGGAGGCGTGGCACTCCGCCGGCAGGCGAGGGTTCGTCCGGACCATACCGCATACCGCATACACTCACCCGCGACGAGAGCCTCTCGCGAGTCTGGGACTACGTCGTCCCGCCTCTGGAGGCGGTGCCGGAGCACCTCGACTACATGATGGGCCTGCGATTGTCGGAGATCAACGTCGCGGAAGGGCTCGCGATCGTGCTGTTCGAGACGGAGGGAATGCCGTGGGAGTTCTACCTCGACATCTCCCGACACCTCTGGGACGAGATGCGCCACTCGCTGTTCGGGGAAGCGGCCATCGAACAAACCTACGGGCACAGGACCGCGATTCCGATGCGCGACTACGAGGCGATCTACGCGCTGGAGGCGCCGCCGCTGGAGCAGTACGCCGTGCTCGGCCTCGAGGTCGAAGGGAAGAACATGCGGTACCCGCCGGGCAAGCGACAGGAGTGGGAGTTCGCGCGCGACATGGCGGGGCATCCGCTGATGACCACGCTCCAGGATTTTGACTGGGCGGACGAGGTGCTGCACGTGAACATCGCGCGACGGCAGCTCGACGAGTGGTTCGAGGGAGGGCTGAAGGCGATATCCGAGTTCTCCCGGCACGGCAAGGACCATCGAAGCGAGGTCAAGGGCCGACAAGCACCAACCGCAATCGTGCATCCTGCCGAGCCGCAGTCTTGATCGGACACGGCCACGCATGCCATTGTGGCTTGCAGGCGTAGTATCGTGCAGTACCCGGGCGCAGAGCTGCCCGCGTCCGCAGTGTACACCGGAGGAGCGTGGGACGTACGCCACGGAGTTGGTGGCACTGGATGGGTCCGCGCGCGCGGGGTGAGGTTATCATTCCGCAGATCGAGGAGTTGGCCACAGGGCTCGGCTCCGAGGTCGTGCTCTTACGTGTGTGGGAGAACGAGCGGCGGGTTGGAGTAGTGCAAAGTTACTGCAACCGGCGCAACAGTCGGCGGTATTGGGCAGCAGGAGCGATCAGAAGTATGCGCTAAACTCGGCAGGTTTACCGGCATTCGGCAGGTGGTAGCACGGGCTGACAGGCAGCTGACCTGATTCGAGTCCAGTACCGCCCACCACCAGACCCGTGTCCCTCACTGCGAGAAATCGCAGGTAGGACGCGGGTTTTCTCGTTTCTCATGCACGACAAGTTGAGGTGCCCTTCGGGAAAGTACTGCCAAGTTACTGCAACCGGGGCGGGGTAGACTCCGTCCAGCCCAGGTGGACAGGGTACCCACGAG
>JACDAU010000236.1 GCA_013695265.1 Chloroflexia bacterium | reverse complement strand
CTAGGGGAGGGTTCACACGGACCCTCCCCCTTCTTTTGCTCGTTCTCGCGAACGCTGAATCCATTCTGCCCAGCAGCACCAACTGGGCAGAATTCGCGTGGTAAATAACGCCCTACTTTCGGTACAGGCAGAGCATGCAGTGCCTTGGCGACGCTGAGACAAGTAGGCTTTCGACCACTTCGCGTATCATACGCAATCCGCTTGAACCCTGGTGCATGTCATCCCGAACTCCGTGAGGGATCCGTAAACCCGACCACGGATTCCTCGCACGCTCGGAATGACAGATGCGCTACTATTCAGCCGGAGTTCGTATCAGGACCGTCCTACGCGAGCAGTCTCTCCTGGGAGCGGCTGCTCAGGCGGTTCGCTACCATATCAATGAGCATCTCCAGGTTGAACGGCTTGGCGATGAACGCCACCCGCTCATCGGGCAGCGTTGGCACCAGTGCCGCGCTCATCAACACGATCGGGGTGTGCCGGGTATGCTCGTGCCTGCGCATTGCCGCAACGAGATCCATGCCGTTCGCGTACGGCATCATGAGGTCGCAAATCACCAGGTCGAAGGCGTCTTCCACCACAGCGAGTATAGCATCGCGGCCGTTGTAAACCGTTTCAACCTCGTAGTTCAGGTCTTGAAATAACTCGGTTATCAGAATTGCGATGAACTCTTCGTCGTCGGCGACGAGTATCTTCCGCATTTTCAAATTTCTCCGCTTTGCCACATGCGCGGCATTGTTGTACAGAGGCACGGCGCCTCTCTGAGATGGGTTACGCACACAGCGTGCCGTGAAGCGGCGAAACTTCCTCTGATATAATTGCTACACGAAGTATGGGTATGTATAACGGCATTACGGCATTGATGATGGAGTGAACTTGTGAGTGTGTCTCGGAAGCAGATGAAAACGGAGCGGCGCCAGCGCAGGCAGATGGTGGAAGAGTCGCGGGTGTCGGTCGAACACCAGCAACAGCGCCAGAAGTATCTGGTGCTTGGTCTCTCGGGGCTGGCGTTGTTGTTGCTAGTCGGTGGCTTCGCCTTCTTCGCATCGCGATCCAACTCGAACATCGCCGCCACCGATTCCGGGCAGCGTCCGCCGGACACCACGAGCAAGGGCTTTGCGGATCTGGGCAATACCCACATACAGGCGAGCCAGGCAGGCACCATCGAATACAACAGCAACCCACCGACCTCCGGCCCGCACTTCTCCAGCCTCGCCTCCGCTGGCTGGCACGATGAGCCAGTACAGCAGGAATATGTGGTGCACAACCTGGAAGACGGGTACGTTGCGATCCACTACCGGCCCGATCTTTCGGCGCAGCAGAAGCAGCAGCTCCAGACTCTCGTGCAGGAGTACGGGGACAAAATCATCGCCGTGCCGTCGCCGAGCCTCACGTCTCCGATTGCCCTCGCGGCCTGGACCCGGCTTGACACGCTCGGTGGATTTGACGAGCAGCGCATCCGGAACTTTGTGCAGGCATACCGCAGCATCGACCACCACAAGCGGTGACCGCGTCGCGAGAGCACAGTCAGCTTGTCTGACGTCTCCGAGCTTATCGAGCGGCTCCTGCGCTGGGTAGAGCCCCTCTACCAGACGTACGGGTACCTCGTTGTAATTGCGGGCGCCCTTCTGGAGCACACCTTCTTCCTCGCCTGGGCAATGCCCGGCGGCATCCTGGTGGCGCTCGGCGGTCTGTACGCACAAGCTGGCGTGCTCGCGCTGCCACTCGTCATCCTCACGGGCGCGGCTGGGTTCATCCTGGGCGATCATCTCGACTTCGTTGTTGGCAGACGCAGCACGAAGATCCTGGAGCGCGTGACCAAGGGCCGCACTATGGACCCGAACTCCTTTACCACGCTGCGCACGCTGCCAGCCCTGGCGCTGGCCTATACAAACGCCGTGCCGCGCGCGGCGATGTTTATGGGAGGCGCCGCCTCTGGCCTGACATATCGCCGGTTCCTGCTCCTCTCCGTCTCGCTTGCGCTGTTTTGGAGCGCGACGTTCAGCATCCTCGGATACTGGCTGGGCAGCAACCGGCAGCAGCTAACGCGCCTCCTGCAGGGCGTGGGTATTGGCGGACAGATCCTGCTGTTCGGCGCGATCGGGATAGGCGTCGTTTTCTATTATCTCCGCCGCCGCCGGGCGCAGCGGGTTGACGACTAAGCACTCATGCATCAGAAAGGCATCGTTGTGATATACGGGAGATGACGCCGTTCATAGGCTTCTACCGGGAAAAGCGCGCCAAAACAATGGACACATGCTTAGAATCGCACTGCTGGCGTGAAACTTGCACGTCGATGTGTAGGCACAGGGAAAACGAGACCCATAAACCCGTGCTGAAAGGACAAATGAACCATGGACTCCGATAGGATCGAGGGCAAGGGCAAGAATCTGGTCGGCAAGGGCAAGGAGGGCGTGGGCAACGTCACGCACGACTCCGACCTCCAGGCGGAAGGACAGAGCGATCAGGCCGAAGGCAGCGTCCAGGAAAAATTCGGCAAGGCCAAGGACAAAGTCCGAAACGTGGTAGACGACATCAAGCGGTAGTATCACGGGAGTTTAGCGGGGGTGGGAACCAGTTTCTCACCCTCTTTTCTGTTGTGGCGACGAAGAGTGAGCGGGAGGTGTTGGTATGCTAAGTAGATTGCTCGGGCTGGTTCTCCTGGTGCTGGGGTGGGCGTTCTTGCGCCGGCTACGACCGGGCACGAGCGGCTCTGGACCGGGCACTCAGCCAGGCTCGGCACGGCAGGTGCTCACCGAAGGCAAGAGCGTGCTCGCCGACACCGCCACTGAGTTGAAAGGCGCCGCAAGCGAGGTGCGCGAGGTGGTCGCGAACGTCGTGCGCAACACCCGCGACAGCGCCGCAGACAAGGCGGATCGCCTGCGCTCCGCGGCTCCGACATCATCCTCCAGGGGTACGGTCGGCATCCCCACGACCGAGCAACCCCCCGACGACGCGCTCTTCATGCAGGATGTCGCACCGGCGCGTACGCCTCCCTTGTCCGAGATCGACGCGCCGACGTATGCGGCGGATGCCACCGGGCCGGACGTGCCTTTCGCCGACCCCATCCCAGGCGAGGTCGTGGACGATTCGGACCATACGGCCAGGGGCGATGCGCCCGATCCCCTTGTGACGCAGTCCGAGACGACGCACCCGGACACCGGTACACAGGCGACGGACAGCCATGTGGGCGAAACGACGGAGGTCACGCAGCCGGGGATGAGCGGCACCCGCAGCCCCGCTGCGGGGCAGCCCGTTACCTCCAGTTACATCACCTTCACTTCCGACGACGATCCTGCGAGCGCCGTTACGCAGGATCCTTCCGCCACGACCGGGTACGGCACAAGTGGTGATACCCTCGACACAACCGCGGGAGCAACCCGGACGAGCGTCGATGAGGCGCAATCCGCTGCCGATGCGACCAGCGCTGGGCCCACGAACGGGGAAGATACGGACGCGACGCCGGAGGGACTCCTGATAGCGCCAGAAGGCGGTTCTGCCCTGGCCAGAGATACGGATGACACCATCCCGGTGCAGCGAACCGACGTTCAACAGTCTTCTACTGACGATGCTGGCGTGCCGGGTCCGACTGCGGAGGGCGATACGAGCAGCGCAGACGATCGGGCCATACGCCGCGACCGCGGAAGGATCGAGGGAGGGTCTGGCGAGCGGATATACCTTTCGGAAGAACCACGTGGGCCAGACGACACAGAGGACACCGCCGACTCTGTCGGCAAGCCCGGACCGGTCGCGGACGCTCGGCGTGAAGAGTTGCAAAGCGTGCATATCACGCCGGAGACCGGCGCCTCCACGGCTGATTACCAGGCGGTGGAGGTATCACTACCCCCGGAGACGCTGGCGGCCATGGAGTCCATGGACGAGCATGGGCCTGCGCAGACCGTCGACTATCCGATCCAGGAGGGTTACACCGTGGAGTCCACGGATGGCAAGGTCGGCTCCGTGTCCAGCGTCGTCCGCGTGGACGGTGCCGCCGAGAACTACATGGTCGTCAAGGAGGGGCTGATCCTCAAGAAGGAAGTGAACATCCCCTTCTCCGCCGTGGATCGCGTCGAGGGCAACACAGTGTATCTGATGATCGACAAGCAGTACATCAAGCTGATGGAGGGCCAGGAGACGATTCACACTGGCGATGTCGGCACGACCCTGTAGTTAACGTGCGAGCGATGAACGATGAGCAACGAGTTGAGCAGAGCACTCATCGCTCCACACCCGTAACTCATCGCTCGTAACTTATCGCTCTCTCACCTCGCCTTCCGCCTGCAGCCGGTGTACGCACCGCTCGAAGGCGTCCAGTGTGCGGTCTATATCCTGAACCGTGTGCGCGGCGCTCACGATTGCGCTACCCGCGAAGAGGTCCACGCCCTCGTTGGACATCGCGAGTCCCAAAAGCCACGCGAGCCGCCGATTGCTCCCCTTTGTCTTGAGAACCTCCGGGGGAAGATCGGGCCGCAACAGGTCTCTGGTAGTTCGGTTACTGACTTCATCTCCGAGCAATACGTGGCAGATCGAGCTATCGCCCCACGCGCAGCCAGGTACGCTCAGGCGCTCCAGCCGCTTATTGATGCCGATGCGCAGGCGGAGGGCGAGGCCATGCGCGATCGTGCCGGGCGCTTCGTTTGTGACCACCCGCAGGCACGCCACACCCGCCGCCGCAGAGAGGGGGTTCGCGTTGAACGTTCCCTGGTGGACCACCCGGCGGTCCGCATCGCGCGTGGCGTCTTCGGTGTGCTCCAGCAGATCCATCACCGTGTTCGGCCCGGCCACCGCGCCGCCGGAGAGCCCTCCCGCGAGGATCTTCGCGAGCATCGTGAGGTCGGGACGGATCCCAAAGCGTTCCTGGGCGCCGCCCGGCGCCCACCGGAAGCCGGTCACCACCTCGTCGAAAAGTAGCAGCGCCCCGTGCCCGCTCGTCAACTCCCGTGCGGCTGCGAGGAAGCCCTCAGGCAGGGGGACCGCAGCGTAGCCCGCGCCCGAGGGCTCGAGGATCAATGCCGCGATCTCGGGGTCGCGTTGCAGCGCATCCTCCACCGCCCGAATGTCCGCCGGCACCGAGAGGGTCTGGTCGCTCACCGGCTTCGGGACGCCCGGAACAGATCGCCCATCGTACGGCGGTGATTGTGCCTTCGTCACCGCGTCGTGCCAACCGTGGAAATGGCCGTGGAGCTTGAGGAGCTTCGGCCTGCTGGTGTGCGCGCGCGCGAGGCGGATAGCCATCTGGGTCGCCTCCGTGCCCGAGCTGGTGAAGCGCACCTTCTCGACGCTCGGCATGAGGCGCGCGACGGCCTCCGCCCATTCGATCTCCAGCTCATGCGAGCCACCGAGGTGACTGCCCACCGGCACCTGACGCGCAACCGCCTGCGTGACCGCCGGGTGTCCGTGCCCCAACAGCAGCGCGCCGTGGCCCATCACGAAGTCAATGAGCTCGTTGCCGTCTACGTCCTGCTTATACCCGCCGTGCGCCTCCGTGATGTAGGCAGGATACGGCTTGAGCCAGCGCTTGTCGTGCGTCACGCCATTCGGGAGCACCCGTGACGCGCGGGCGTGCAACTCCGCGGAGCGCGGCCGCTTGCGGGTGTATTCCTCGACAATGCTGGGGGTAGAGGTTGCCAATGTCGTGCTTCCCTTGAGTGGCGCGCCCGCGGAGGACGCTTGACAGGCGGTGGTGACCGGGCACCATGATACCATCCTCGGTTCGTGCTTTCTCGGGAGATGGACGCGCGGGGGACTCGTTACCGTTACCATGGCGCGTGTGCCTGGAGGAGGCCCGGGATGACCCGGTATCTGATCACCGCATCCTCGTGGGAAAACTTTACCCTCACCTTGTACGAGCCGATCTATCCCGTCTCCTCGTCGTAGGCGACCACGGTGCCATACCGATTTCCGGTAATCGACGGTGCTCTATCCTGGATAAGGGAACGGCATGCCGTTCCCTCAGGTCGCCGTAATCAGAAAGCGATCAACCGGTTTGCGTTCGAGGGGCGGTGATCGGGCCGGTCAAGGCTCGTTCCGGGCACATGAGCCTGATCGCTTAGCCGGTGCCCGACTCTTGCGAATATCAGTTCGGTCCCGTGGATAGACAACAGTAGATCGGGAAGAAGGCACCGTGCGCATCCTCTTTATCGGCGACATCGTGGGCAGGCCAGGCAGGGAATGCGTCGCTCGCTTGCTGCCCAGCCTGCGCGCCGCACACAAGCTTGAGCTGGTAATCGCGAATGGCGAGAACGCTGCGGGTGGATTCGGGCTTAGCCCAAAGACCGCGCAGGAGATCCTCGACGCCGGCGTGGACGTGATCACGCTCGGGAACCACACCTGGGCGCAAAAGGAAATCATCCCCTACCTGGACACGGACGTGCCTGTCATCCGCCCGCTCAACTACCCGCCCGGAACACCCGGCAGGGGATGGCTCCGCGTGCCCACCGCGCAGGGCACGGATATTGCCATAATGAACATAATGGGACGAGTCTTTATGGACCCATTAGATAGCCCCTTTCGTGCGGCAGACGCGGCACTCGCGGAGCTTTCGGATTCCATACCTGTGATCGTCGACATCCATGCGGAGGCAACGAGCGAGAAAGTAGCAATGGGCCACTATCTGGACGGACGGGTGAGCGCAGTGCTCGGCACGCATACGCATGTGCCCACCGCAGACGCACGAGTTTTGCCCGAAGGCACGCTGTATGTCACGGATGTCGGGATGGTTGGTCCGTATAACTCCGTGATTGGCGCCGAGACGGAGGCGATGGTACGCCGCTTCGTCACGCAGCTACCAGTCCGGCAGAACCGGCGGGACAAGATTGAGGGGCCGGTGTCATTCAACTCCGTTCTGCTGGAAATAGACCCCGCCACGCGCCGAGGACGAAGTATTCGCCGCATCGATATCCTTGATGCGGCGGTGCCAGTGGGATAAGCCTCGAAGCCGGACGCTTTCGAGAGAAGTATAAGACGTACATTCGCGCAGAGAAACCAGCCTGAAGGAGTAGGAGAATACCATGCAGGAGATCATTCGGGAAGACGACCTTCGGAGCGGCGCGGCGGATGAGTACGTGGACGGCAGCGCCCTTCAGGGTCAGCGCCTGCTCGATGCCCCGATCCTGGTCGCTGAGGAGCCGGTCGGCGTCCAGATACTGAAGGTGTCGGCGCGCTCGCAGCCGAGCATGCTCGCGGGGGCGATAGCGGGGGTCCTGCGCTCTGGGGATATCGCACAGCTCCAGGCGATCGGCGCGGGCGCGGTGAACCAGGCGGTGAAGGCGATCGCCACGGCGCGCACGTATCTCGAGGACGACGACATCGACCTGATGTGCCTCCCCGCGTTCACGCAGGTGGAGCTTGAAGGCAAGCAGCGCACCGCGATCTCCATTCGCGTGGAGCAGTTCTAACCCGAATTAATCGCGGACAGATCGTGCAGGTAGGGGCGAATACAAGATTCGCCCCTACTTGGCATAGTCAAGATCCACAACGATCCAGAACTCGCAGGCGGGTAGATCGCAAGCCCGAAGAGTACCGATAGTAAGGCCTTCGCAACTGATATTAACTATGTGCCGCTTGTCTGATGCCATGCATTTCCTTTCAGTGGTTCCTGTGATCGGGGTTATGCAGCGAAGTGAAATCATCGCCGCGAGCGATGACGGCTTAGACTGTTGCAGATAGGGA
>JACDAU010000078.1 GCA_013695265.1 Chloroflexia bacterium | reverse complement strand
GCGGAGCAGATCGCGCCGAGCACTTGCTCCAGCGGCGCATTGGCGCGGAAGGTGGCGCTCACCTTCAGCAGCGCCGAGAGCTGGTTCATTTGCTGGTGCAACTGCTCGCGGCTCGCGGTCTCGGCGGAGCGCAGTCCCGCCTTCGCGACAGCGACGCCGATCTGGTTGCCGATGCTGCTGAGTAACTCGGCGTCCGCGCGGTCAAAGCTGCGCATCGCGTGCGACAGCACGTTCAGCACGCCCACGACCTGATTATCACTCCGCAGTGGCACGCCGATGTAGCTCTGAATACCCTCGCTGAGCGCGCTCGGATGTACGCGGACATCGCCTGCAATGTTCTCGACGATCAGTGGCGCGCCGGACTGCAACACCGCGCCGGAGAGCCGCGCGCCGTACCCGATGCGCGTGTGCTCCGCGAGGAATCGCTCGCTGAGGCCCTGGCTCGCCGCGAGGTGCAGATCTCTGGAGTCCTCGTCGTACAAAAAGACCGTGCCGCTCTCGGCGCCCGCGACGGCGAGCACCCAGTCGAGCGCGTGCTCCAGTATGCGGTCGAGGCTCGTTTCCCGGCTGAGCGCGTCGGCGATAGCGTTGAGCGTGTAGATCTTCCGGGTCGTTTCCTCGACGGTGCCCATGACCGTGCTTTGCTCCAGGGGCGGTGTGGTTGCTTTCGGGCGGCGGACTGAGTTTCTCATGCTCGTTCCATAGTGGGCAGGCGGCTCATTGATCCAGCTCGATCAGGCCCAGCTTCAGCGCGTGGAGAACGGCCTCGGTGCGCGACGCGACGCCGAACTTTCCGAAGATGTTGCTGAGGTGAACTTGCACGGTGCGCGCGCTGAGGTGGAGCTTCTCGGCGATCATCTTGTTGCTCTCGCCCCGCGCCGCCCGCCGCAGCACATCCATCTCCCGCTCACTGAGGACGGGCTTCTGGGGTTTCGGCGCCGCCCCGCGCGCGGAGAACCGGCGGAGCACCTTACCAACGATGGAGGGAGCGAGCACGCTCTCGCCCGCGGCAACCGCGCGCACGGCCTCCACAACCTCCTGGCCGCGCGAGTCCTTGAGAAGATAGCCCGCGGCGCCGGCTTCGAGGAGCGCGAACACGTACTGGTCGTCATCGTACGCGGTCAGCACGAGCACCGCGACGCCGGGGTGTTGCTGCTTGATGATCTTCGTCGCCTCCAGCCCATTGAGCTTCGGCATGCCGATGTCCATGAGCACGAGGTCTGGCCTGAGCATTTCGGTGAGACGGACGGCCTCCTCGCCATTCGCAGCCTCGCCGACGACGGTGACGCCGTTGCGCTCCAGTAGCTGCCTGGTGCCCTCGCGCACGAGGGTGTGATCCTCGGCGATAAGCACGTGCAAGGGCTTTTCCCCTGTTGGGGTCTGCATAAGAGCGTATCCTTCGGGTGTTCGCCCTACATCATACCGCGTTCCGCCTCCTTGCGCACTCTGCTAAACTACCAGTGACATGCCTGAGTCTCTGACATCCTGAGTCTCTGATATTCCGATATGTTGGGCAAGAATCCCCGTGGGAGCTGTTGCACCGACCGTGGCGGTAGTATATGCGGAGCAGAATTAATGGTGACGACCGGCAAGGTGGGCAGGCGCGGGACGATTGTCATCCCCGCCGAATTGCGTAAGCAGTTTGGGATCGAGGAAGGAAGCATGGTCATCGCCGAGGCGAGCGAGGGCGGTATACTCATCCGCCCGGCAGTGACTTTGCCCATTGAGGTATACACCCGTGAGCGTCGGGCCGAGTTCCTGCTGTCGAATGCTGTCGACAACAAGGACTACGCCCGTGCCCGGAAGAGGGTCCGTGAGATGGGGCTCGACCCCGAACGGATACCGCATGCTCATCCGGACTCGTAACCCGCCCCGCCGTGTATAGCCTGTTCCTGGATGCCAACGTACTCTTCTCCTCGGCGTACGAACCTGACGCGTCTCTCCGGCGCTTCTGGAGTCTGCCTGATGTGCGGATACTCAGCTCTGCCTACGCGGTAGAGGAAGCTCGCAGGAACTTGAGCACCGTCGAGCAGCGGGCACGGCTCCAGGAATTGCTCACCGATGTGCGGGTATCCATGCACGCGTTTATGGAACGGCGAGCGATAGAAGGCGTACAACTGCCCGAGCAGGACTGGCCGATTCTCCTGGCGGCTATCGATGCAGGCGCCACTCACCTGCTGACGGGTGATGTCCGCCATTTCGGGAACCTGTATCAGGAGCGGGTGGAGGGCGTCCTCGTTCTTCGCCCCGCGGCGTATCTGCGCTCCACGGCGGTCGACGCCGCGCCGAACGCCGGCGGGTAAACACCATACAATCCTGTCTCTGTGCTCCGCCCGCTGGCCGTTCGGGTGCCGTGCAGTTGCACGAAAGCCAGAGCGGATGTATCCTATGCAAGCATACGGTCATGAGAGGTTTTGTGCTGGCTGGCGGGTGTGTCATACCACCGGGTTCGACGGGTGGTGAGGAGCATCAGCGATGGTCTCTGGACGATAATCAACGGTAGATGCGTGCGGGTGTCCCGGACGCGGAGAAAGGAGCAACCCTTGGATACGAGATCTGGATACCGAAACGTGCTCGTTATCCTGATTCTGAGCCTCATGCTCATGGCCTGTGGCTCGACGAGCAGTGGGCCTCCAGGCTCTGACGATCCCGCGCCGCCCGGTGGCGCGGAACCGACGGGAACGGCGGGCGACGCGAACCCCGTACCAAGCGACCTGGAGACCCCCGCGCCGCCCCAGCCGACCGTGCCGGAGTCGTCCGGCGAGTATACCGGCCCCGAGGTGGAGATCTCTGTCTGGACGTACCCGCAGGACGATGCGTCGCTCAAGGCATACGAGAAGGAGTTCGAGCAGCAGAACCCGAAGATCAGGGTGAAGGTCGTTCGGTATCCAGAGGATGGCTACGTCACGAAGGTGAACACGGCCCTGCAGGCGCACAAGCCACCCGATGTCGCGGTGATGGAGAACCGGGCGTGGATGAAGGCGAAGCGCACGGTGGAGCTGACGCAGTACTTTCCGCTATGGGGCGTGAGCGTTAGTGACTTCAACCCCGGTGGTCTCTCGCGCGCCACGACGGAGGGCAACGTCAAAGAGGGCGTCTACGGCGTCGGCGACTTCCTCGGTGGCAACATCATCTTCTACAACAAGCAGTTGTTCAAGCAGGCAGGGGTGGAGCCGCCCCCCACCGACCGGTCGCTCACGTTCGCGGAGTACGCCGAGATCTGCCGCAAGCTGGCCAAACCGGACAAGAACCCCGGCAAGGCGGTGTACGGCTGCTCGGTGCCGGACTGGGGCTATGGCATCCAGAGCAGGGATGTGTTCGGGGCCGACGGCCACAAGGCCGAAGGGAACATGAACTCCGCGGAGATGGCCCGCGCGTGGAACCTGGGCACCGCGCTGGTCCGCGACAAGATGGCGCCGTCCGCGAGCTTCCTCGGAACGCTCTCTGCTGGCGAGTCGGATCTGTTCGCGCAGAACCGGCTGGGCATGACGTGGAGCGACTTCACGGAGGCGAACAAGTACAAGATGAACAAGATCGACTTTGGCCTCGCGCCGTTCTTCGTACTGCGAGAGGGCGAGTCGTTTGTGGATACCTGGACCGCGCCGTGGGGCACGTTCACGGAGTCGAAGAACAAAGAGGCGGCGCTGGTGTTTCTGCGCTTCATGGCGACGGACGCGCAGCGGATCCGCATGCA
>JACDAU010000204.1 GCA_013695265.1 Chloroflexia bacterium | reverse complement strand
CACCGGGACATGGAGATCATCCGGGGCTGGATCGACGTGGCAGCACAGGCAGGAGCTGCCCAGGTGCGCGTCATCGCGGGCGACGCCGAGCCGGACGCGGACGGCGTGGCGCTCCAGCGCAGCATCGCGGGACTCGGCGAACTGGCGGCATACGCGGATTCCCTCGGCGTCCACGTGATCACGGAGAACTGGCACCAGCTCACGATGCACCCCGAACACCTGCTCACCGTCCTCAACGCGCTGCACGGAACGGTCGGGCTCTGCGCGGACTTTGGCAATTACAAGGGGTCCACGAAGTACGATGACCTGCGCGCGATCCTGCCCCGGGCAAACACCATCCACGCCAAAGCCGACTTCCCGGAGCCTGGCGTGCTCGACCGGGAGGACTTTGGCCGCTGCCTGGAGCTCGCGCGCACGGCGGGGTTCGACGGACAGTACGTCCTCATCTTCGACAGTCCGGGCGAGGAGGTGCCGAGCCTGCGGCAGATCGCGGCGGAGGTCACCCCATACCTCTAACACGCAATGCGCTTGAACACTACTGCATGTCATCCCGAACGGAGTGAGGGATTCGTAAACCAAACCGCGGATTCCTCGCACGCTCGGAATGACAGATGCACGTCCATTCAGCCGCAGTTGGTATAAGCCCGGCGCACCTCAGTCGCAGTTAGGCGTGAGTTGTTTGGTGTTACCACGGTGTCGGGTGCAGGTATCGGGGCGAGACACGTGTCGATGCCCAGTGATTGTGCTGCCTGCCATGCCGTGAGTATAATGGCATGTTGCGATGCAGCAAGAGCGCACGGAGAATAGATGCCTCAACGCATATTTGTGGTGGACGACCTGCCGGACTTTCTGGAACTCATGCAAGACGTGCTCTCCCTGGAGGGCTACGAGATCCACACCTTCCCGTCTGTGTCCGCAGCCGTCCAGGCAGCGGAGGAAATCGCCCCCGACCTCGTGATCACGGATCTGCGGCTCCGTGGGGAGAGTGGCTTCGACCTGCTGCACGCCTTCCAGAACAAGGTCGAGACGCGCCAAACCCCGATTATCGTCTGCACTGCGGCGACAATGGATGTCGAGGAACGGGCGGAGATGCTTCCCGGCGACAACGTTCGCGTCGTGTACAAGCCATTCGACATGTCGGACCTGCTTGCACAGGTTCGTGATCTACTGCAGCACTCCGCCACCCCATAAACCAGCGATGATCGCGTGGGTCCGTGTCAGAGCGCGGGCGGGCTAATCGTCTTTTTCCTTGTCGTCGTCGTCGTTGTTGTTGCCGCGGTCTTTGTTCTGCCCGCCCTGATTCTTCGGGTTACCGTTCTCTTGCTTGGCCGCGCCGCCAGTCGGGTATTCGATGAACGCGTCCGGAGTCGTAATCGTGACTTGGCTGTTGCGCTGGGCTAGTTCGAGCAGCGTCCCTCGTCGCCTCCCGTTCACGGTCACCGCAACCGCCGACGCCGGCTGGGCGTACACGCGCACATACGCACCCCGGAACTCAATGTACCGTCCCGGCCCGAGGGTTCGGCGGGTCTCCAGGCCATTCTCCTTTGCGACCAGGTATACTGGCTGATCGAGCGCGGAAAGCTGGATGACGTACCCCCCCGGCACGAGGTTCGCGACCGGCGTTACCTCCGGCTCCTCGGTGGGGGTCGCCTGCTCCGTCGCGGCTGCAGTGGGATCGACGCCTTGCTCAGGCACCTGCGTTGGCTGAACGTCTCGGGCGGGGTCGGTGGCAGTGGGCTCGGGATCGGCGGCCCGCTCCGTCGGTGCCAGGACACCCACTTCCGCGCGCGACACCTCCAGCCGGACCGTGCCCCCCCGTCGCACGGTGTCGCCGGAGCTGGGGGCCTGCGTCAGCACCATGTCGTCAGGAGCATCTCCCGCCACGAACGCCACGTCCGGCGTGAGCCCCGACTTCCGTGCGAGGTCGCGCGCTCTCGCAAGCGTGCGGCCTTCGAACTCCGGCACTCGCACGGTGCCGGCCTCTGAGGTGCTGTTGATCTCTCTGACAAGGCCGGTGCTACGTGCGCCGTTCCCGTTCGCGCCGTCGCTCAGCGTGTTCGCCAACGCCGCCCCACCGAGCGCCAGCAATAGCAGGACGAGGGCGGCAAGTGGCAGTATCGGCAATCGCCGGCGTCCGCGCGGGGCGGAGTGGGCAGCGGTACCCGGCATGGCGCGGGTTGCACCAGCGGGCGTAACCGGCCCGTGCTCCCCCGGCTCGCTGGCAATGACGGGCCGGTAGGCGGCCGTCCGATCACGGGGCGCCCCTTGCGCCGCCTGGAGTGCGCCGACCATGTCTTCGACGGAGCCATAGCGTGCGGCGGGATTCGTCGCGGTCGCGGTCGCGATGAGCGTCTCGAGGTGCGGTGCCAGGTGTGCGCGATCAAACGGCAGGGAAACCGGACGGCCCGGCTCCGGGCGCTCCGGTGGCAGACCCGTGACGGCCTCCCATAACACGAGGCCGAGGCCATAGACGTCCGTGCGCGCGCTCACCGGCTTGCCCGCGGCCTGCTCCGGCGCGATGTACAGGGGAGTACCGTACACCTGCTCGTTCTTCCGGTGTCGACGATCGACCTGCGCCTGCGCGATGCCAAAGTCCACGAGCTTGGCCCGGCCGTCCGGCGCGAGCAGGATGTTGTGTGGCTTCACATCGCAGTGTACGAGCCCGTTCCGATGGGCGTAGGAGAGCGCCGCGCCAACCTGCCGCACGACGTTCTCCGCGTCCGCTATGGACAGCGGCCCGTTCTCCTGAATAAGGCGCTTCAGGTTCGTGCCGCGCACGTACTCCATTACGATGTACGGTGCGCCGTCCAGCTCGCCCACGTCATATACGTTCACAACGTTCGGATGGTTGAGCTGCGCGACGGCCTGTGCCTCAGCCTGAAAGCGCGACTTGAGCGCGGGGTCCACCTGATCGTTGAGCAGCTTCAGGGCGACCGGGCGCTGCAAGACGGTGTCCTGGGCCTTATACACCGTCGCCATTCCGCCGGAGCCGATCTGCTCCTCGATCTTGTAGCGCTCGCTCGTGCTCTGGCTCATGGCTGCGAAACCTCTATCATCTCCACCAGGATGTCCGCGATCTCCCGGACCACATCGCCGGGACTGTTGTCGTTGAGCGGCACAACCGTGACGGGCGCGCCGAGTGTGGCCGCAACCGCGACACCAGGGTCGTTCGTGTCCATGACGCAGACGGTCGGGATGCCGAGGTTGAGCGCCGCGCCCGCGAACCCGTGGTCGGCAATCGCCAAACCGACGGGCGGCGTCTGGCGCAGCAGGTCGCGCATATACTCGTGGCGGTGCGTATGCGCAGGCTCGCCCCGCTCCGTCACCATGTATACGTGCCCCCGCAACTCCAGGCGCTGCCCAAAATACTCCTCGATGCCCGCGGGATCCTCGGCTATCACCGGGCAACCCCGTGCCGAGGCATACGCGGCTATTTGTTCGTACGCAGTAGCCATGTTCTTCGGATGGCCCGAGGCGAAGATGAGACTGGCACGCTGCGCGATCGCGTTACGCATCGCCGTGGCAGCGGCGCGCAGCCCGTCGTACGTTGCAGCGGGACTGATGTACCCGAAGCCGTCCTCGTAGCGTATGTCGCTCGAGCAGCCGGTGATGGTCGCGATGAGCTGGAGCACCGCCTCCGCTTCCATGGGAGCGTGCTCGATCTGCTGATGCACGAGGTCTATACCGAGCGTCACCCCCTGATCGGCGTTCACGAGCCGGCGGACGTGGGCCAGGTTGTTCGCGCGCGAGTGCGCGAGGTTTGCGCCCGACAGCTTCTGTTCCACCAGCAGCGCCTCAATCTGCTGCCGCGAGCGGCTCTTCAAGGTCACAGCGTCCCCATCCCGGCGGCGAGCCGTTCCACCCCGGAATACACGTTGAACTTCTGCGCTTTCGCGTACCCGATGAGCGTGACGTTCAGCAGGCGCGCTACGTCCACCGCAAGGCTCGTGGGGGCGGTGTGGGAGATCACGACCGGCACCCGCAGCCACGCGGCCTTGAGCGCCATTTCGCTCGATATCCTGCCGCTGGAAATCAGCCACTTCTCCGCCGTGTCCGTGCCGTTCCAGAGGCACGCACCGACGATCTTATCTACAGCGTTGTGCCGCCCGACATCCTCCGCGATCGCGACGAGTGTTGCACCCTCGGAAAGGCCGCAAGTATGGATGCCGCCGGTCTCCCGGTACCCATCCGCTGCGGCGTGGAGGCCGTGCATCGCGGCCAGCACCGCAGCGGGGTCCACCGGCGCGACGCTCGTGACGGCCGCCAGCCCCTCGACTGCCTCGAACGACGTGCCGCCCCCACAGCCCGAGGTGAGCGTGCGCGGCCGGGACAGCGCCGCATCGAGCGCGTCACCCTCCGGCAGCCGCACCTCAACCACTCCGTCCTCCTCGCAGACGCGCATGTATAACACGTCATCCGGCGAGGAGATAACGCGCGAGGTGTAGAGGAAGCCGAGCGTGAGGTGATTCAGCCGAGCCGGGGTACACAGCAGCGTCACCCACTGCCGGTCGTTGATGTAGAGCGTGATCGGCGCCTCGACCGGCGCGGGCTTCGTCCCCGGTTGCAGGCCGGATTCGACCGCGTAGCTGTAGCACTGCGGGTCCGACCCTCTACTCTGTTGTACGCCTAGCAAAGTCATAACCACTTGATATTGTACAGAATGGGTGTCACCGCTGCTAACCGCATCATGGCCGTCCAGCCACCGTCCCGGCCAGGTCGGGTGTTTTATGTGAGGCCCCTGCCCTGATCGTCCGGTTCCTGTGCCAACCGCTACCCCTGTGCTCCCATCGCACTGCGATACGCGGGGGAGGGAACCGGACCACGCAGGAGGGGGT
>JACDAU010000191.1 GCA_013695265.1 Chloroflexia bacterium | reverse complement strand
GGCAGCCCGTGCTCAAGAAGGCCACCTCCGCACTCGCCCGCGCGCCCACCTGACCCTCCACGGCTCCGCCTGCTGCCCCGTGCAGCGCAGGTCCGTCACGTCGGCGCCCGTCTTCACCCGCAGCCCGCCGAACACGTCGTAGTCGAGAGCAATCCGTTCACCGATATCCGCAACCGCACTTCGCGTCGGACTTCCACGCTTCTCACCTCCAACGAACCAGCAAGTTCTAGCGTGCATCGCCGGTATGAGCACTCGATGCTTCGATATGGATTTAATCATAGCTGGCGCTATACAGGGGCTTGCTCCAAACTCGGGCGCGTAACCCGCAGGATAAGCCATAGCACAGACTTCGGGGGCATCCCAGACACGGAAACATGCGTTTACTCGAATCACTTCTGGACGGCACAGCGTAGCGCAGCGGTAGCTCGACCCGAGGGAGGCGTTCCCAGAGCGTCTAGCATTGTGGCGCTGGCACCGGCGCACACTCTGAGCCATACGACGCCCCGCATACCACGCCTTGACTCCCATCCACTGCGCGCCTAAACTTGACTCCCAGTCAGGGCCGCCAGGTTATTGATGCGAGGAACACGCTTGTCCACGACTATACACGAGACCACGACCCCCATCTCCCCAGCAGCGTACACGATGCGAGAGGCCCGCAGCGCCACTCGGGAGCAATGGAACGGCTGGCTCCAGGGCGCGCCCGGTGGTGGGCATATCTACCAGAGCCACGAATGGGGAGAGTTCAAGCGGACCATCGGCTGGCGACCCATCCGCCTCCTCCTTGAGTGCGATAACGCAATCGTTGGAGCTGGACAGTTCCTCGCGTGGAGCACCCCCGGCGTTCCCGGCTGCCTGCTGTATTGCACCAAGGGACCGTGGCTGCCCTGGGACGACGAGCAGGCCGTCCGCACTTTCTTTGCCGGGGTCCGCACCGTCGCGCGCCGCGAGAACGCGCACACCGTCAAAATCGAGCCGGAGGTGCTGGAGGAGCAGACGGCGGTCAAGGCCGTCCTCACAGACATCGGCTTCGAGAAGTTTCGCTGGGACCTCCAGTTCAAGACCACCATGCTCGTCGATCTGACCCCCTCCGAGGAGGAACTGCTCGCCGCCATGAAAAGCAAGACGCGCTACAACACGCGGCTCGGTGCGAAGAAGGGCGTTCGAATAGTCGAGGACAACTCACTAGAGGCCCGCGAGGAGTTCCACACGATGATGGAGCTGACCGCCCAGCGTGACGGCTTCTTCAAGCGGCCGCACAACTATCTCTTCGCGTGCTGGCAAGCGATGTACGACGCCGATCGCGCGCACCTCTTCTTCGCGGTACACGAAGAACAGAAGCTGGCTGGTATTCTGATCTTCACCTTCGGGCACAAGTACTGGTACACGGTCGGCGCGTCGACGGACGAGAAGCGCAACCTGATGCCCACGTATCAACTTCAGTGGGAGGTGGTGCGCTGGGCCAAAGAGCAGGGCATCACGTTCTACGACATGGTGGCGATACCGAACCCGGAGAACCTGAACGAGGAAGACTCGATGTACGGGCTGTATCGCTTCAAGGCTGGTTTCGGCGGGCGCGTCGCGGAGTTCGTCGGCTGCCTCGACCTGCCCGTCGCTTCGCTGCGCGCCGCTGCCTGGAACCGGGTCGAGCCACTCTACTACCGCGCGTACAAGCGCCTCAAGCACGACGTCTACTACTAGTAGCCGACCAGTGAGCAGCCGCCTCGCTCGATTCGCGGCGATCACCGCCCTCGCGTTCGTGCTCAGCCGGCTGCTCGGCCTCGTGCGCGACCAGGTGATCGCGTGGCGTTTCGGTGACACCAACCAATTCGATGCGTATGTGCTCGCCTTTCAGATTCCGGACACGCTGTTTATCCTGGTGTCCGGCGGCGCGCTCGGCACCGCGTTTATTCCCGTGTTCACCGGGCTGCTCCACTCCGGCGACGAGGATGCCGCCTGGCGGATGGCGTACGGGGTCGTGGTGGTGCTCGGCGCGGGGCTAGTCGCTCTGATCGGCCTGGCATGGATCTTCGCCCCTGTCCTTATGCAGGAAGGGCTCGCCCGCCGAGACGCACCGGAGACGCGCATCCTCGCGACCGGCCTGATGCGCGTCCTGCTGTTCTCGCCGTTGCTGCTCGCCATGGGCAGCATCGCAACCGCGATCCTGCAGTCGTTCGACAAGTTCGGCGTCGCGGCCTTTGCTCCGGCGGCATATAACGTCGGCATCATCGGCGGTGCGCTTTTCCTTGCGCCGCTCTTTCCGAATGGCTACGGGATGTATGGGGTCGCCGCTGGAGTCCTCGTCGGGACGTTCTTCTTCCTTGCCTTCCAGCTCCCGCTCACGCTTCGGCTCGGCCTGCGGCGATTCTCCACCACCCCGCTCCGGGATCCCAACGTGCGGACGACGCTGCGGCTGCTGTTCCCCCGCATATTAGGACAGTCCGCCATTCAGCTCAGCACGCTCATCACGTTCTTTCTTGCGGCCGGTCTGGCGGAAAACGGCCCGACCGCTTACCGGCTCGCGTTTACGCTGTTCGTGCTGCCGGTCGGCCTCTTCGCAACCAGCGTCGGCACGGTCGCGTTCCCCTCAATGTCACGGGAAGCGGAGCAAGCCGACACCGCAACGTTTGCCTACCTGTTGCGTCGCTCGATGCGGGCCATCCTCTTCTTCGTCATTCCCGGCAGCGTCGGTCTGGCGCTCTTGCGGCTGCCGATCACGAAGCTGATCTATCAGCACGGCGAGTTCTCCGCACAGGGCACCGCGCTCACGGCAAACACATTGACGTACTTCTGCCTCGGTATGTGGGCCTACGCCCTGCTCGACATCGTGCCCCGTGCGTTCTACGCCATGCAGGACACTCGGACGCCGGTCGTCATCGCCCTGGGAGTTGTCGTCCTCGATGTCGCTCTCTCGTTTTTTCTCGCCAGCCTCATTGGTCTTGGTGGCCTCGCGCTCGCGTTTGCGATAGCCAGTATGGTGCAGGTGATCGCGCTCCTGTTCGCCCTGAACCGCCGAACCGGCTTCACGCTCGACCCGGACACCCTCCGCTTCGGCCTGAAGGCAGGGGCCGGCACAGTCGTGATGGCCGCCACGGTGTTACTGACCCACCCACTCTGGCGAGGGTATCAGGCCCTGAGCACCGTCGACCTGCTGTTCCGGCTCAGTGGCGTCATCAGCGCCGCCGCCGGCGCATACTTGCTGGTCAGCCTCCTGCTCAAGCAGGAGGAGGTCGGCACACTCCGGCGGATCGTCAGGCGATAGGAGAGAGGGGCACCATGCGCTTCGACATCTTCACGACGCTTCCGGCTATGTTTCAGGGCCCCCTGAGCGAGAGCATTATCAAGCGCGCGGTCGCTCGTGGACTGCTCCAGATCGAGGTGCATGACATCCGGGCGTGGACGACGGACAAGCATCGCACCACAGACGCACCACCGTTCGGTGGCGGTGCGGGAATGGTGATGAAGCCGGAGCCGATCTTCATGGCGGTCGAGGCGGTGCTGGGTCTCGAGCCGGGCGTGCCCAGTCCCACGCCCGTGATCCTCCTCGGCCCCGGCGGCGAGCGCTTCACGCAAGCGCTCGCGGAGCGCCTCGCCCTTCAGCCGCGGCTTGCGCTCATCTGCGGACACTATGAAGGGGTCGATGACCGGGTTCGGCAGCATCTGGCCACCGATGAGATCTCGATCGGCGACTACGTTCTGAGCGGCGGAGAATTGCCGGCAATGGTGGTGGTGGACACGGTCGCGCGCCTCATGCCGGGGGTCATCAAGACGCAATCACGCGAAGACGAGTCACACACGTCCGGCCTGTTGGAGTACCCGCAGTACACGCGGCCAGCCGTCTTTCGGGGCATGCCGGTGCCGGAGATCCTGCTCAGTGGCGATCACGCTGCGGTCGATGAATGGCGGCAGGAGCAGGCGATCCGCCGGACCGCCACAACGCGGCCGGAGATGCTGGCGGCCTGGCGTGCACGGCAGGAGGCGGAATAGCGTTAGGTGCACTGCGCAGCTAGTATGACTCTATGCGCGCCACGACCTCGTCGATCACGTCATCCGGCGTCGAAGCGCCAGCGGTTACGCCTGCGACGCTCCGCTGGTCAAACCACTCGCGACGCAACTCATC
>JACDAU010000153.1 GCA_013695265.1 Chloroflexia bacterium | reverse complement strand
CTACGGGCGGGGCCACTCCGAGGAGGTCGTGGCACGGGCGCTCCAGGGGATGTCCGAACGGCCCTACGTCTTCACGAAGTGCTCACGGGTGTGGGACGCCGACGGGAATCCCGACAGCAACCTGAAGGCAGCGTCCATCCATCGCGAGTGCGACGCCAGCCTGCGACGCCTCCGCGCAGACGTGATCGACCTGTACCAGATCCATTGGCCGCGGCCCGATGAGGACGTGGAGGAAGGCTGGTCGACCCTCGCGGACCTGCAAAAAGCCGGCAAGGTTCGGTGGATCGGGGTCTCGAACTTCGATGTGCCGCAGTTGCAGCGCGCCCAGGCCATCGCGCCGGTCTCCTCATTGCAGCCGCCGTACTCGCTCCTAAAGCAGGACACAGAAACCGAGATCCTGCCATACTGCCGGGAGCAGAACATCGGTGTGATCGTGTACTCTCCGATGCAGAGCGGGCTGCTCACCGGGAAGATGACCCAGGAGCGCGTCGAGAACTTCCCTGAAGACGACCACCGGAAGCGGCGACCGGAGTTCCAGGAGCCAGACCTGAGCAGAAATCTGGAACTCGTGGACCTGCTCCGGCAGATCGGCGAGCGACACGGACGCTCCCCCGGCGAGGTCGCGATTGCCTGGACGCTGCGCAACCCGGCGGTCACCGGAGCGATCGTGGGTTCGCGTGGGCCTGGTCAGGTAGACGGCATCATCGGCGCCGGTGCGTTCCGGCTCTCGGACGACGAGGTCGCCGAGATCGAGGCGTTCCAAAGTCGTGAGGGAGAGATGGCCGCTCCACTCGGCAACTCATAACACCGCGTGACCTGCACGCCGGAGGAGACGGACCGTGGCGCGGTATACTGGATGTCACACGCGGAGCCCAAACCGTACCGGCTCTGCGCGACGAGGCGCGCGAACACGAGGAGGCGAACCACGATGGGGCTGGAGGTTTTCGAGGACGGCGCGCTGCCGCGATGGGTGAAGGTGCGGCAGACGTTGGACGCGCAGGGCGTCGGCGATGTCGCGGCGGCGGTCGCGGAGCAGTTCGCCCGACCGGAGATCCTGGGCGCGATCCCGCGCGGGAGCCAGGTCGCACTATGCGGCGGCAGCCGAGGCATCGACAAGCTCGATCAGGTGCTCAAGGCGGCAGTCTCCGAGGTGCGGCGGCTGGGAGCCGACCCGTTCATTGTGCCCACGATGGGCAGTCACGGCGGCGCAACGGCCGAGGGCCAGCTCCAGGTGCTCGCGCACTACGGCGTCACCGAAGCAACGATGGGCTGTCCCATACATTCCAGCATGGAGACGGTGCTGCTGGGTACGGTCGAGGATGGCGTGCCGGTGTGGTTCGATCAGACGGCGCACACAGAGGCGGATGTCGTAATCCCCGTGAATCGCGTCAAACCCCACACCGACTTCCACGGACCCGTGGAGTCCGGACTCATGAAGATGATCGCCATCGGCCTCGGCAAGCAGAAGGGCGCGGATACGTTTCATAGTCGAGGCTTCCCGGCGTTTCACCACCTCATCCCAGCCGTCGCAAAATTCACGCTCGGCGTGAAGAACATCCCCTTCGGCCTGGCGCTCGTAGAGAACGGGCACAGCGAGCTGGCGTGTGTCGAGGCGGTCACGGCGGACCGCATGTGGGAGCGCGAGCAGGAACTCGTCGAGATCGCGCGCGCCCGGATGCCGCGCCTGCTCGGAGAGGAGATCGACGTGCTCGTCGTTGATTTCCTCGGCAAGGATATCAGCGGCATCGGCATCGACACGAACGTCATCAACCGCTACTACGAGGGAGCTCAGCCGTTCAAGCCCGTCATCCAGCGCGTAGTCGTCCGCGACCTCACGCCAGATACGGAGGGGAACGCGTGCGGCATCGGGCTCGCGGATGTGGTGCTTCAGCAGGCGGTGGCAAAGCTGGACCCGATAAAGACGAACATGAACAGCATCACCGCCAAAGCACCGGAGGGAGCGCGCATCCCACTTACCGTCGAGAACGACCGGCAGGGGCTGTACATTGCGCTGGCATGCTGCCTCAACCTCGACCGCGAGCGAATCAAGCTCGCGCGCATTCGCGACACGAAGCACCTGGAAACGTTCTGGGCGTCGGAGGCGCTGGTGCCGGAGCTGCTGGAAACGGGCAAGGTCGAGGTGCTCGGCGAACCCGAGGAGATCACCTTTGATGCGCACGGGATGTTTTCCCATGCATAGGCAGTTGTGCCGAATCACCCGTCCGGTCGAGGCCCCATGTACCTGACCCGCCACCAGACGCCCGATGGACCGCGCTGGGCGCTCGACAATGCCTTTCTGCCCGCAAGCGTTGGGCTCGGCCTGCTGCTGGAGGTGGACGCGGCCTCGCTCGGGCCGGTGCTGGCGAGCCTTCCGCGCGGCGACACTGCGAGCGGTTCCATGCTCGCGCCGCTCGAGTCCGAGCAGGAGGTGTGGGCGAGCGGTGTGACGTACATGCGCAGCCGCGAGGCGCGCATGGCGGAGTCGGACACCAGAGATGTTTATGACAAAGTGTACGAAGCGGAGCGCCCGGAGCTGTTTTTCAAGGCCAGCGGCCGCCGAACGATCGGAGCCGGTGCGCCGGTCCGCATCCGCCGGGACAGCCACTGGAACGTGCCCGAGCCGGAGCTTGTGGTCGTCGCGAACAGCCGGGGTGAAATCGTGGGCTACTCCGCCGGGAACGACATGTCTTCCCGCGACATTGAGGGTGCAAATCCGCTGTACCTGCCGCAGGCAAAGGTGTACGACGGCGCGTGCGCGCTCGGGCCGGGCATCGTGCTCTGCGCGCCCGAGGCGATGCACAGCCTGCCGATCCGCCTGACCATCACGCGGGACGGTGCGTCCGTGTTCGTGGATGAGACCAGCGTGTCGCAGATGAAGCGCGCACCGGAGGAGTTAATCGGATACCTGTATCGAGAGATCACGTTCCCAGAGGGCGCGTTCCTGATGACGGGCACGGGCATCGTGCCGGGCGAGGACTTCACGCTCCAGTCGGGTGATGTCATCGAGATCACCGTCGGGGAGTTGACGCTGGTGAACACGGTGGGAGCGTAGCTGTGCCGGATCAGCTCGAACTGCACGCCGTCGGCAGGCTGCCCGCGCCGGAGGACAACGTTGCGATAGCCATTCGGCGGCTGGCGGCAGACACGGTGATCTCGCACGCCGGGCGTATTTTCCGACTCAGCCACACGGTACTCGAAGGCCATCGCTTTGCCGTGCTGCCAATCTGGGCCGGTGAGTCGCTGCTGTCGTGGGGCCTGCCGTTCGGCATCGCAGTGCGCGACATCCAGCCCGGCGAGTACGTCGTGAACCGCAAGATGATCCCGGTGCTCCACCAGCGCAACGTGGGGTTCGCGGTGCCGGAGGAGCCAAACTTCGAGGACCGCAAGTTGGCGCCGTACGTCCTCGATGCGGACGCCTTCGTGCCGGGAGAGCAAGCGCTGGCGCACGCCGAGCCACGATACTTCGAGGGCTACGCGCGCGATGGCGGCCGAGGCGTCGGCACGCGCAACCACGTCGTCGTGCTTGGCCTGACCTCGCGCACGGCGAGCTATGTGCGCGCACTCACGGAGCACCTGTACGGCGCGGCTGACGCGTACCCCAACGTCGATGGCATCGTTCCCGTCGCCCATACCGAGGGAGGCGAGGACGCCGGTCCAAACAACCTGGAGCTGCTGCTGCGAACTCTCGCGGGCTTCATCGTCCACCCGAACGTCGGCGCGGTACTCATCGCGGAGGACGCCAACGCCGGGGTCACGGGCGACCAGCTCCGCCGCTACATGGAGGAGCACGCGTATCCCCAGCACGCCGTGCCACACGTGTTCCTCTCGCTCGATGGCGGGTTCGCACGCGCCCTCACCCAGGGCGCGGAGATTGTCCGAGGATGGCTGCCCGAAGTGAACGCGGTGCGTCGCACCCCACAGCCTCTCTCCGCGCTCAAGATCGCGCTGCAATGCGGCGGGTCGGACGCGTTTTCCGGGGTGTCCGGCAACCCGCTTGCCGCGTGGGTTGCGAAGGAAGTAATCCGCTACGGTGGCTCGGCGAACCTCGCGGAGACGGACGAGCTGATCGGCGCGGAACAGTACGTGCTCGAGAACGTGCGGGATCTGGAGACCGCGCGCAGTTTCCTC
>JACDAU010000135.1 GCA_013695265.1 Chloroflexia bacterium | reverse complement strand
ATCAGTTCGTAACGGCCCTGTTCGGCGCCCATCAGCAACAATTGTTCAGCCGTTACGTTCGATTGCATCGTGCGCATCGTCAGCCTCCTTGCCTTCGGCGGTCCAGGGTCGAATGGTGCTGGGTTCGGTCACGGTTCGATTATACCCTGCTTGCAGTCTCCGAAATGACGAAACTAAAGCACTTGCGAGGTGCGCTGTACCGCTGCCTTTCCATACGGATTAGGTCCGGACGCGTTGCGGCTACGGCTTGCGCTTCGCGTAGCCGGTAAGCTCAACGTACCCCCGGCCGGTGGCACTGCCGGTTACGGCCACGGCACCCTCCCAGTAGGCAACGCCCGTGGTGCCGCGCGTGTCGAGCTCCTGATCGCGGATTACCGGCTGGACCATGAGGTCGAGCCGTTTACTCGGGATGCGTAATCGCCAGCCGCTAGGGTACCTCGCGCCAGTTGTCGGGCTGCTCCATTCGTCGGTGGCCTGGATAGTGATCTGCTCGGCGGTGAGATGGGTCGCCTGACCCCTCTTGTCCACGTAAGTGCCATACTCCAGGATCGTGCTTCCTTCCAGGTCGCGCACGACGCTGACGGTAAGGTCGGCGCCATCGTCGAGGTGTGTGCTATACCAGTCCCAACCGCCACCGGCGACCGAAATAAAGTTGCCCCACTGGTGGTCCATCCACGCCAGTCCCGTGACCGGCAACTGCTTCCCGTGATCGGTTATGGTCCCTTGAAGGCGCATGCGGGTGCGGCTGTAATAGTAGGAGTCGCCGGCAGGTCCGAACGAGATAACTCCATCGCGGTCGTGTAGCACGGTCGGTTTCAACGACTCCAGCGCGAGGTCGATGCCGTAGTTGCCCATCGCCGCGCGAAGCTGGTCCCGGCCGTCCGCGCCGCGCATCGTCCAGGTGCCGAGGCGCAGGTTAAAGCCGTCACCCTGCGCGGGCTGCGGACCGGTATACTGCTTCTGCTCGTACGCGAACGTTCTGCGTTTGATATCGGTGATCGCGAAATGCGCGACATACGAGCGCGGGAGCGCGCCGCGCACCGCCTGGAAAACGACCAGCTCAAAGCCGTAGCGCCGATTGCCTGCCTGGAGGTGCCCCGTGTAGTACCACCACTCGGTCAAATCGCCGTGTGGCGCCTCGTCCTGCGGAAAGCGCACGGGTGGCAGAGATGCCGTTGGCTCCGACGTTGCACCAACGGAGATCGGGTAGCCCCGCAGCGTCTGGTTCCCGCCGCATGCGCCGAGCAACGAGGCAAGCAGGAGCGCCACGAACACGATACGACGTGGACTACTCCCCAAGCCGCACCGCCTCAAGCCGCCGCCGGATGAACGAGGGCGCCCACCAGTTCCACTCACCAAGCAGTCGCATCGTCGCGGGCACGAGGAGTGCGCGCACGAGCGTCGCGTCCAAAAAGACCGCGATCGCGACGCCGAGCCCCAGCGCCTTGACAAGAATGATCTCCGCCGAGACGAACGCAAGCCCGACGACGACAACGAGTAATGCCGCGCTTGTGATGATCTTGCCGCTGCGTTCCAGTCCGATCGCGACGCTTGCGGTGTTGTCACCGGTGCGCTCCCACTCCTCCTTGATGCGCGAGAGCAGGAACATCTCATAGTCCATCGAGAGGCCGAACAGGGTGCAGAACATCAGAATGGGCAGACTCGTATCCACAAAGCCGAGCGGCTGGAAGCGGAAGAGCCAATCGAGGTTACCCTCCTGGAAGATCCACACTAGCGCACCATACGAGGCGAAGATAGAGAGCGTGTTCATCAGGATCGCCTTCAGTGGCAGCAGCACCGAGCCAAGCATCGCAAGGAGAACGAAGTACGTTGCCAGCACAATGAGCGCAAGGGCGCGGGGAAACTCCCCGTACATCTCGGCAACGACGTCGTTGACCTCCGCGGTTCCACCCCCCACCTGCAGCAAGAGGCCGCCCGGCAGGTCCGTCGCCCGGAGCCGCTCAACGATCTCTCCAGAGCGCTCGTCGTTCCAGATGTACGCTGTATTCACCTGCATCAGCGTGACATGCTCCGACGTGGATGCCCGCAGGGCTGCCTGGGCGTACAGATCGGGCACATCATCGCGGTTGCGATATATCAGCTTGTACTGGTCGAGCGTCAGTCGTGGATCGAGATCAACGATGCTGGACACTCCGACGACTCCCGGCTGCCGCTGTACCTCCCGCGAGAGCCCATACAGCGCTTCGAGGTTCTCCGGCGATGTGATCGGCCCTTGGGAGCGGATGGTGACGAGGATTGGTGCGAGGTTGCCGGGACTGAACTCGCGCTTGAGCTGGTCGAACGCCACGCGGGAGTCAAGCCCCTCGGGCAGAATGCTGGGATCGGGCGAGCTGAGCCGCACGTTCGCGAAGGGGATGCCGAGCAGCAGCAGCAGGAGGAGCGTTGGCACCAGCGTGCGCAGCGGGTGCGCCATGACCCAGCGCGCGAGGGGCGCCCAGAACGATCTTGTGCCTTGCAGCCCAAGTGGCGGACGGAAGGTGTCGATCCGGTGGCCTACGATGCCGAGGATCGCGGGAAGCAGTGTGAGCGCAGCCAGAAGGGAGACAAACACGACGATGGCGCCGACGATGCCGATCGAACGCAGGAACATGAACTCGAACGTCACCAAACCGCCCAGTCCGATAAGTACGGTCAATCCCGAGAAAAACACGGCGCGCCCTGCTCGGCCAACGGTGTGCTCCACGGCCTCCCCAATTGGCCGGTGTTCCATCTCCTCGCGGAACCGGCTCGTCAGAAAGAGAGCGTAGTCGACTGCAAGCCCAAGGCCGAGCATCGTTGCCACGTTTAGCGCGAAAATAGAGAGGTCAGTCACGCGCCCGGTAAGGGAAACCAGGGCCAGCACGAGGACAACGCTGAAGCCACCGACGGCGACCGGTATCGCTGCGCCGACAACGGAACCGAACACGAAAACCAGAACGATCAGCGCGACCGGAAACGCGATGATCTCCGCCCGCTGCAGGTCCGACTGACTCGTGCGCTCGATGTCGGCGTAGAACGCGGGCGCGCCGCCGATGTGCATCTCCAGGTCCGTCTGCTTCAACCGCCGCTGCACCTCGGGAATGAAGTCTTGCGACTCCTCCGCGCTCACGCGCAGGCCGACGACCTCGAAGGCGGTGTGCTTGTCGCGCGAAACCTGGGTTGGGGAGTACGTGTGATAACCGATAGGCTTCACGACCTCCGGCATCTGTTCCAGTCGGGAGAGCGCCTCGCGGACCTGGCGCTCGAACGCGGGTTCGTCTGCGGTGAGGGTGTCGCTGTGGAAGTTGATGACCAGCGTGACCGGCGGCGCGTTCAGCTCGTCCTCCAGTGTCGCGCGCACCTGCGCGGCTTCCAGCCCATCGTGCGAGAAGCCGCCGACCTTCAGCACGTCCGTGACCTGCAAAAGCGCCGGGATCGAAAGCACGGCGGCCAGGAGCCACGCGGCGAGTATCCACAGGCGAAGCCGATACACCCAAGCGCCGAGAAGCTGGAACACGCCGCGGTCAGGAGAGGAATTCACATGACATTCTAACTGTGCGTCACGAAAGCGCAACCTTGCCACACCGCTGTTGTCTCCTCGATGTCGGTACGTGCATCTGCTGCAACTCAATGGGCAAGGTCGTCGACGCTCAGTCAGAGATGTGAAGTACCGTCGGGGCCCGAAGGCGGCGTGCGTGCCGAACGGCGCAGGTCTCAGTGGCTGCCACCGTTCCAGGCCCGACAAGAGGTCGGCTACGCAGGGCGCACGGAACCAAGCATCGGTTTATGTCGTCTGTCCGCACTCATCCACGCGGCTCTACCTGGAGCAAGTCGGCCCTGTTTAGACTACGGGGCAGGGGCCTAAGGCGCCGGGACGGTGGACGCGGAGAGCGGGCGCCTGCGGGACGTGAGCAGGTGCATGCTCGCGAGCGCCAGGGTTGTGACCATCACACCAAGCGTTAAGGCGTATGACACGCGGGCGAGCAACTCTGCCTTAATAAAAAGAACGCCTCCCGCAGTCGCGAAAAACCCCAACACCCAGCCCGCAGCGGCGAGCGAGGCCAGCCCGCGGGCGAAGAGCACCTGGTTCAGGAGCTCGTTGAGCAGATAAAAGGCGGCGAGCAGGGCGAGGACGGTGAGCAGCCCGCGGCTCATCGCAACGTCGTCCCCGAATGCCAGCCGCATTGCGAACTCGCCCAGGAGCCACGTCCCACCTACCAGCCCAGCACCCGCAAGCACTATAAGCCCTAGCGCCCTCCCCGTGAACCGATCGAACGCACGCCAGTCACCAACGGCGGCGATGCGGCTCAGGTGTGGCAGTAGGTTGTTCACTGCGGGACTGAGCACGAACTGTGGCATCCGCGTGAGCGTAAGCGCATTGAGCATAAGTCCCGCTCGAATGTGGGACTCCGCCCCTCCCAGAGCACCGATCACGATTGGCCCGCCGTTTGCCATCGCTTGGGCACAAGCCATACACACAAGCACGGGGAGCGCGAAGCCCATCGCGTGCCCGAGATGGAACGGGGAACTTGCCCGTCCCGAGGCGGTGGTGGGAGCGGCCCGAACTGCGAGTGCTCCCAAAATCGGCGCCGCCGCAATCGCCACCGCGGGTCCAAGGACGCCAGCTCCCACCGCGAGCAGGGCCGCCGTCAGAACCAGTCGGGCGAGCGATTCCGTAATGAGTAGCACGCTGAGCCGCGCAAACTGGCGGTGTCCCGTCAGCACACCCCGGCGAAAGTAGTTGAACGCATACCCAGCTACCGCGAACACGAGTGTCACCGTAAGCCACGCATTGCCCGCAAACAGCCCTGTCGAGAGCAGCGAGTTCGCCAGCAGGGCCAGCAATACGAAACTCCCGAGCAGGAATAGCCCCAGCCGGCGCACAGAGTGGACCACTGACTCCCAATCCTCCCCGCGCGCCTCGCGCTCCGAGATGTGGCGGGCAAGGGTTTGGGTCGTGCTGACCCACAGGACCTGGGACACTAGAAAGGTGCTGGACCATAAGATCGCGACAGAACCCCAACGGTCAGCTCCGAGGGAGCGCCGGGCGATTATCTGGAAGAGGAGCGTCGACGCGCCCGAGATGCCAAGTGCAACGATCAGAAGAAGGGAACCCGCACGCACCCCCTGAGCGCCGGCCAGGGCACCCGGACTGAAGAATCGCCGACGTTTCTTTAGCGAAGCCACGTATGGATGATCACGCGCAGGAATCCCAGGGGATAGCCCAGCCCTCTGGGCTTCTTGCTTTCCCCCTCGGCTCGGCGCAGGATGGAAACCGGCACTTCCCGTATCCGCAGTCCCTTCTTCGCCGCCTCGAGTATCAGTTCAGCGGTGCTGAACCGATCCTCATGCAACTCCAAACGGCCCAGCGCATCGCCTCGTATCGCGCGGAACCCGTTCGTGCAGTCGGTGATTCTCACGCGGCTGAGCACCGAGATCAGGCGCGAGAATCCGACGATGCCGAGGTGCCGCGCACCTCCTGCTTCCTCATAATGCCCCAAAAAACGGGAGCCCATCACAAAGTCCGCCTCACCCGCGACGATCGGCGCGACGAGGCGCTCGATCTCCTCCGGTTGATGCTGGCCGTCGGCGTCCATGTTGACTACCATGTCTGCCCCCTGGGCGCGCGCGATCTCGAAACCCGTGCGCAGTGCATCACCCTGTCCGCGGTTTATAATGTGCGCCGCCACCGGGAACTGCTGCTCAATGGCTACGGCTTCCGTCGCGTCGGTCGCCCCATCGACCACCACAAGCGCTTCCACGTCGTAGCCGAGGAGTTGCTTCGGCACTCTGGCCAAAACGCCACGGATGGCATCCTGTTCGTTGTAGGCCGGTATGATGATTAGCAGCTTGCCGTTCTCCGTGCCTATGCCGGGTGCCCGACGTGGCGGTGCGAAGCGCTCTTCATACTGCCGCCGGGCAATGGCTCGCACGATATCGCCGTTCCTGCGATTGCTCGCGCGGACCTGGCCGAGCAGATAGAAAAACAAACCAAAAAGGACGAGGTTCGAGAGAACCAGAAAGGCGAACCCCCGATTCCGTAGTCGGAAGACCGAGGTCAACACGTCGCCGATCCCCGGAAGGACGGAGACCGCGCCAATTCCCAGAGCGACGAGTAGAGCGAGTAGCAGGTCCGACTTCGCCCATGAGCCGCGGCCATATTTCAGGAAGCCGTACGCCAGGAAGGCGACGGCTATCGCGACGCCGACCAGTCTCACATTGTCCATGCACCCCCCATGCGCACCCCGGTACTCGAAGGTCAAGTATACAATACCGCCGGACCATTTCTGTCACGTTCCTTCTGCCCGATCATGTGGCTTGACATCCGGCGGTATACTTTCTAACGTAGTCTCCGGGTGCACAGGCAAAGCGTCAACGTCTGGCCCACCGGTCGTGGCGTGGTACGAGTCGGTCAGCCCACACGGTTAGCGGCACGCATCCGGTTTGTTGCATCCGTCACGCCCGCACCGGCTAGAAAACGACAACTGCATGGTTCTCAATCTGATCCGGGCATTCCTGGTTGCCGCGCTTGTCCTGGGCCCGCCCGGCTATCTGTGGTCACGGGTACTCTTTGCTGCTTCCGACTGGGCCGAGCGATTTGCGAGCACCATTGCGATGTCCGTTGCGCTCGTGCCTCTCCTTGCTTTACTACTGGCTCGAATCCTTGGAACAGGAATCACGCTCGGAGTATCCATCGCGGCCTGCTGCCTGGTGACCGGCTTGGGCGCGGTCGTGTGGTGGCGGTTTCACTCGGTCACGCCCGCCGAGGCGGAGTGGCAAATGGAGGCCCCGACGCTTCGAGCCGCTGCATTGATCCCCCTGGTTCTCGCGGGATGCTGCGTCGTGGCGTCCTTTCTCCGCCTCCTGCCGGCGCGGACGCTGGTCCCGTACACACTGCTGTTCGTCGTTGTGAGTGGAGCGCTGCACCTGCTGGCACGACCCTTACCTCGTGCGGAGGGACGGGTCGAGGCAACGATTAGGGACCACCCAGCGTCCGTGGTAACGGTCGGCACGGCGCCCGGCAGACGCGGTGTTGGACTCCTGCTACCGTTTATACGGCGGTTTGCGCTCCCCGCGGTGTTACTATTGGTCGCGGCGCGCGGCTATGTCGGACCCGCACTGTATGATTGGCCCTTCATTCGTGGGATGGACCACTACAATCACACGGTAATGGTCAATCTGGTCCTGGATCGCGGCGCTGCTGGTACCTACATGGTGTACCCTCCGGGCTACCACGTGCTGAGCGCAATTTTGGTGCGTCTGAGCGGCCTCTCACCGCTGGAACTGTACGCGGTCCTGGGGCCGGGGTTGATGCTGCTACCGGCGATCGCGTCGTACATCGTGGCTCGCAGGCTCTTTGGCTGGGGGGCCGGCGTCGTTGCGGCTCTGTTCGGCGGTGTGCTGCTCAACAGCCAGTGGATGTACCTGCGCGACGGTATTTACGTCGACATGCTCGCTGCCGAGTTCCTGCTCGCACTTACGTTCGTAGCACTCACGATGCTACTGCACAGTCCGAGCGTTCGCAACGGCATCCTCGTTGTTCTGCTCGGCTCGACGATCGTGTTCTACCATACGATCAGCACGTACTACGAGGTACTGCTCCTCGGTCTGGTATCGGTACTTTGGCTGCCCTACCTCCTGATACGCGACCGTCGTCGAGCGTTGACGCTGGTAGCCACGTTCGGCGGTCTGGGTGTCCTGGCCGTCGCCTACGCATGGGACACGTATGACCTGCTTGCGACGATCCAGGGGCTGCTGGGCACGTCTGATAACACGGATGCCGCCGGACACGTCAGCATGGTCATCGGCACGGAGCAGCCGTTCGTGCTGGGCACGGTGCCCGCCTACCTGGGGCAAACGGTGGTTTGGCTGGGACTTCTGGGGATGCTTCTGCTCGTGGCGAATCTCCGGCGGATTCGAGCGCCGGAGCACCTACCCGCTGTCCTGCTGCTCGGGTGGGCAGTTGTGTTTTTCGTTGCGAGCCGGACCTCGCTGAGCGGGTTCCCGTTGCGGTTTACCCGCGACCTGGGTCTGCCATTGGCCGTACTCGCGTCCCTTGCCGTTGTTGCAATCCTGCGCTCCACCGAGCGGCGCACGCTGCTTTCACTCGGCGCGGCAGGCGTGATGGTGGTGATGGTTGCCTTGCAACTCCAGCGGAACTATAACCAGGCGACCCGTCCGAGCCGGCAGTTACTGATGACACCGGAGTTCAAAGCCGCTGGCCACTGGCTCCAAGCGCACAACACAGGGGGGAACATCATCGTCAGCCCGCATCAGAACCAGGTGCCGGGCAGCGCAATGTTGGCGACAGGTGGCTACGAGGGGTTGATGGGCTTTACGCAGGGGCAGCTCGGCCTCCCGCGGGTGGTGCCAGCACGAGACCGTCCGGAGGTCGTTGCCGCGCACTGGGTGCTCCAGCATCCCGACGGCGAGAAAACACGCAAGATACTCAGGCAGTACGATGTACGCCACGTCGTGTTCTACAAGCGATTCCGTTCCAAATCACTCTGGGACAACAAAGTGCGCTTCCGACCGGGCCCTTTCAAGCGCGAGCCGGCGTTGTACCAGGTGGCCTATGAGAACCCAGGTGTCGTAATCTATACGGTGCGCGGTCGGTGAGTATACGAGACGGGGCAATGACGTGTGCCGAGGGATCGCGGCGTGCGCGCCTGCTACCGAAGCTTCACTTGCAGGCGCGTCACCGGCCCTGGCTGCTTGCAGGGGTCGTGGGGCTAGTCCTGTTCGCAGTGTACCTTGATACCCTCGCCCCGACGGTTCTGGCTCTGGATTCGGGTCGGTTTCAGGCGCGCGCGTACGTGCTCGGAATCGGCCATCCGACTGGGTACCCGACCTACATCATGCTTGGCAAGCTCTTTACGTACTTGCCGGTCGGCGACGTCGCGTACCGCGTGAACCTCTCCTCCGCCGTGTACGCGGCCGGAGCGGTGATGCTGCTTTATCTTGTTGCGGCGCGGCTTACAGAAAGTCTTCCCGCCGTAATCGCCGCGCTCGCGTTCGGAGTGAGCCGGTCGTTTTGGCGGGAGGCGGTTATCGCGGAGGTGTATACCCTCAACGCCCTGTTCCTGTGCGCGGTGCTGCTCACGCTGCTGGTGTGGCGGGATCGCCGCAGCGACCGGTATCTCCTGCTTGCCGCGTTTCTCGCCGGCCTTTCACTTACGAATCACCTTACGAGCGCACTGCTCATTCCGTGCGGCGGGTTGTTCGTATGGCTGACAGATCGGCGCATCGTACGCGATTGGCGGCTGCTGTTGAAGGCGAGTGCGCTCCTCGTGCTTGGGCTCACGCCATATCTGTACCTGCCGATTCGTGCCTCGATGGATCCACCGCTGAACACCGGCGACCCATCCACGCTGTCAAACTTCCTCATTCACGTTACGGGTCGTCAGTTCAGCGATAAGATGTGGGCCTTCGGACCGGGCGATATCGGCGCCAGGTTCATGGTCTATCGAACTTTCTTGCTGGAGCAGTACCATCCGGCGCTGATGGTCCTCGCGCTGGTGGGCGCGGTTGCGGGGTGGTGGCGCGAACGGGCTGCGTCTGCCATGCTGCTGCTACTCTTTGGGTTTACGCTCGTATACGGGCTTGAGTATGATGTGAACGATCTGTTCGTGTACTTCATCCCCACGTACCTGGTCGTGGCGGTCTGGATCGCGTTCGGCCTTCAGACGCTGCTCGAATACGCGAGGCGGTTGGCGCGGAATAAGTTGCGGCGTACGACCGTCGCAGGTATCACGGTCGTGTTGCTGCTGGCGGTTGGCCAGACGTGGGCGGTCCATCGCCCGCTCGTGGATGCAAGCGAGATGTACGCTCAGCGACGGCTGCTTGACCGGGTCGTGCAGGCGCCGCCCAACGCTACGATCTATGACACCGAAAACACAACCCCGCTGCAGTACATGACCTACGTAGAACGGCGTAGGCGGGACCTCATGATCGTCCAGGTGCGCGTTACGAATGTCGAGCAGCGTCTGGAGAGCGACCTGCCAGCCGGACGCCAAGTGTACTTCCTGCACGCGAACTACAAGAAACTTCTGGCGAGAAGTGGGCGCGGGTTGCGCAAGGAGGGAACGCTGTGGCGCGTGGTAGCGTGCGAGCAGGCCGGTAACACCTCCCCGGTTTCGACGCCGACCATCC
>JACDAU010000118.1 GCA_013695265.1 Chloroflexia bacterium | reverse complement strand
CGGACGTCGTCCGGGTCACCGCTCACCTAAGCGACCTCTCGCTGTTCGATGAGTACAACCGGGTATATAGTGACTACTTCCCGGATCCGAAGCCAACACGCACCACGGTGGGCAGCCAGTTGCCCGGGATTTTCGTTGAGATCGACGCCATCGCGTACGTTGCGGATGGGTAGTAGGCCGGTATTTTCCGAGAGTGCGTTGTCGGTCGCACCGAGCGGATCACGCGGTCGGGCCGATCAGTCATCCTGAGGCTGCGGCTTTTCTGCAGACATCTCACCCTTCAGGAGCGCCTCGGCAAAGGCGGGGAATGAGGCATAGATCACGTCCGGCCGTGGAGTATGCCGGGACTCGTCCCCCGGCCGGTACTTGCCTGTCCGCACCAACAACCCGGCGCCGAGGCCCGCCTTCCTGCCGGCCGCCACGTCCACCTCCGCGTCGTCGCCCACCATCGCCACCAGTGCCCTATCGAGTCCGAGCGCACGTGCACCTTCCCTGAAGACGGCGGGGTCGGGCTTGCCGAACACTGCTGCTGTGACACCGGTTGCCTCCTCAAACAGCGCCGCGATGGGGCCGACGTCGAGGGCTGGCCCGTCGGGCGCCCGCCAGATGCGTGTCCGCCCAAGAGCGATTAGCTCCGCGCCACCAAGGAGGAACCGGAGCACGCGGTTGAGCTCGGCATAGCTGAGGTCTTCCCCGAGGTCTCCGAGGACCACGTAGTCGGGCCGCTGGTCGTCGACGGCCACGCCTGTTTCGCGGAAGTCGGCCCTGGTGTCCTCGCGGGTGGCGAGGTAGGCGGTCGTACCGCGATCGCGGAGGTAACGCGCGGCTGCGGTGGCGGGTGTGAGGATCGCCGCCGCTTCGATGCCGAAGCCGAGTGCTGTGAGCTGTCGGGCCAGGGTGGCACGGCTCTTCTGTGAGCCGTTGGTCACCAGCCGGAATGGTAACCCGCGCTCACCGATGGCGCGGAGGGCATCCGGTGCGCCCGGGATAGCGGCCCCGTCCTGGATCAGGACACCGTCTATGTCGAGCAGGAGCCCATCAATTGACATCCCGTGGCCTCACCAACCGTGTGCGGCTCTGCCGGCTCCTCAGCGGCCGGCCTTCTCCCTAACTCGCGGTGCACTCCGCGGAGTGATAGCAGAGATACCTCCTCGCGGTGCCGGTCCGAGGGAGGATCCTCATTCCTGAGAGTACCACGAATTGACGTGTTTAACCACATCGGCGCGCCGCGGTATTGTCCGCACGGTGCACAACGGCTAAGATGTCGTCTGCGGCGCGGCAGATAGATCGATCCGTGCGTCGGAGGATCGCATGACCGTACAGAGGCACGCCAACGAGCGAGTTGGCAGTAAGGAGCGCCATCCGATGACTCGGTACGCTATCTGCGGCCTGAGCAGACGCGCACTCGGGATGTATGCCCTCCCACTGCTCGGCAGCCCGCTCTTCCCTGGTTACGGTGACTACTCCGCCCACGGCGAGCTCGTCGGCATCCTGGACATCGACATGGAGCGTGTCCGCGCGTTTAATACCGAACAGGGTAGCGCTATCCCGTCCTACGAGCCGAAGCACTTCGACCGGATGGTAAGCGAGACCACGCCACAGGTGGTGATCATCGCCAGCACGGACGGGACCCACGCCGAGTACATCATCAAGTCGCTGGAGAACGATCTCGACGTCATCACTGAGAAGCCCATGGTCATAGATTGCGCCCAGGCCGGGGCGGTCATCGACGCGGAGAAGCGAAGTCGTGGCTCCGTGCGCGTCATCCACAACGCCCGCTATGCCCAGCCGCATATGCAGATCAAGCGTATGATTCGACAGGGGCTGCTGGGGAGGGTTACGAACGTCGAGTTCACCTGGAACGTCGACACGTACCACGGCTCCAGCTACTTCCACCGCTGGAACCGAGACCGAAGCCAGTCTGGCGGGTTGACGATCACGAAGGGGTGCCACCACTTCGACCTGATCAACTGGTGGCTCGACGATCGACCCGAGCAGGTGTTTGCGTACGGCACGCTCAACTACTACGGACCCGATAGCCCCCATAACCCGTCGAGGCAGGATGACATTGGCGGCTCCGTCGCGGAGCAGAAGCGCCGCTGTCCCTATCACCGGCGCTGGCATGTCCCCGGCCTGGAACCGCCCAAGGACGATCACCTGCGCGCCCGCGAGCGCGCCCTCGATCTGCCGTACACGGTACAGTATCCCCAGGACCGCCCGATGTACATCTACGACGAGGAGATCCGGATCGAGGACACGTACTCCGTGGTCGTCCGCTATCGGGGCGGTGCGAGCATGGCATACTCAGCGAACTTCTCTGCACCGTGGGAGGGGTACGTCCTGGGGATCAACGGGACGCATGGGCGCCTTGAGACGGTTCACTACACCGCGCCGTCGCGGTGCCCTTTCCCGGTACGTGAGGGACAGCAGATCGCCTACTACCCACTCTTCGGGGAGCGGCAGGTACACGAGACGAGGCAGATGTCGGGCGGGCACGGCGGCGCGGACCCGCTGCTGCGGCACGAGCTGTTCGTCGGCCCCCTGCCCGAGTCGGAGGAGTTGGATCTCCCGGCGGGGAGCCTCGACGGCGCGTACGCGGTGGCAGTGGGGGAGGCCGCATGGAGGTCGGTCGAGGAGAACCGCCCGATCGACATATCGGACCTCCTGCCAATCGAACGAAAGCGCAGTCAGTCGATAGAGGAGCGGTGATGATCGAAGCACGGGAGGCGTTTCGGGCTGGCCAGATGCAGGTCTATGTCTTCGCCTCGGGACAGGAGATGGCGGCGGCGGCCGCGGCAAACACCGCCCGCGCGCCGACCGCGGCAATCGAGTACAAGGGCACCGCTCGGGCGATCTTCGCGACCGGCAACTCGCAGCTCGGCTTCGTCGCGGCGCTCCGTGAACAGATGGAGATCCCGTGGGAGAAGATCACCGTCTTCCACATGGACGAGTACGTTGGTATGCCCGCCAACCATCCCGCCAGCTTTCGGAGGTGGATCCGGGAGCGCATCGAGACAGCGTACCACCCGAAGGCAGTCCACTACATCCGGGGCGACGCGGAGGATCTGGAGGCCGAATGCCGCAGGTACGAGGCGCTCCTGAGGGAGGCGCCGATAGACCTCGTGTGTATGGGTATCGGCGAGAACGGCCACCTCGCGTTCAACGATCCGCCCGTCGCAGACTTCGAGGATCCCGCATGGGTGAAGGTGGTCGAGCTCGACGAGGCGTGCCGTGCCCAGCAGGTGGGTGAGGGCCACTTCCCGACTCTGGAGGATGTGCCTACACACGCGATTACGCTCACGGTCCCGGCGCTGGTCGCCCCACGGTCCCTGCAGGTCGTGGTGCCCGAGGTGAGGAAGGCGGAGGCCGTTCGGAGGGCCGTCAGGGGGCCAATCAACACCGAGTGTCCGGCGAGCATCCTCCGCAACCAGCCGCACGCGGTACTCTTCCTCGACGCCGAGTCGGCCTCCCTCCTGGGATAGCGATGACGGTTCATTCAGAGCACGTGTGAAGGAGCACCGACGGTGTCATTCCGCAACCTGAGCCCGCAGGCGATGTTCGAGAGATTGGCCCTGGAGCACCGTCCCGAGCTGAGCTTCGCGGGACGCTCGCTGGAGGAGTTCGAGGCGTGGAAGGGGATGGCCCTCCCGCGGGTGCTTGCCACGCTGGGGAAGTTCCCACTGAGGGTCCCCGCGAACCCGCAACTCCTCGCCGAGTGGGAGGAAGGCGGGCTGACGAAGCAGAGATGGCTGATCGACGTGCAGCGCCACCTCGCGGCCACCTGCCTGGTAAACATCCCGATGGGACTGAATCCCGGCGAGCGACGCCCCGCGATCCTCTGCTGGCACGGTCACGGCCCGTACGGCAAGGAGGCGGTCATGGTTACCGGCGCCTCGCCGGAACTGCGCGAGAACATCGCGCGGCACAACTACAACTACGGACACCAGATGGCCAAGAAGGGCTATATCACGTTCGCCATCGACTGGATCGGCGCGGGCGAGCGCAACGACAGCAACAAGCCGAACCACCGGAGCAACGACCTCGGTCGCGACTGGTGTAACCTCTACTACCTGAACGCCACGATGCTCGGCATGACGTCGCTGTCGATCAACGTCGCCCACGGCCTAGCAGCTACCAACTTCGTCTGCGGCCTGCCGCCGGTCGACCCGGGCCGCCTGGGTGTGATGGGGCTCAGCGCCGGCGGGACGATGGCGCTCTGGTCGGCGCTCTCCGACGAGCGCTTCCGCGCGGTCGAGATTATCTGCTACAGCGACTTGTGGGCGCACTTCGGATTTCGGGACCTCAACTACTGCGGGATGCAGGTGGCGCCGGCCCTGTTCAAGCTGGTCGACCTTCCCGACCTGCAGGGGCTGCTGGCACCCCGCCCGCTCCTCGTCGACATCGGCACATACGACACGTGCTTCAAGGTCGACACGGCGTTGGCGTGTTACGAGCGGCTAAAGAACATATACGCCGCAGCTGGCGCGCAGGAGTTTCTGGAGCTGGACCTGTTCCCCGGCGAGCACGGGTGGGGCGGCAACCGATCCGAGGCTTTCTTCAGGAGGCACCTCAGTCCGGTCTGATCGCCCTATCGGGCGTCACCCCTCGTGCCGGTAGACGACCTCACCGGCCATCACCGTCAGATCGATAGTCAGTTCAAGAGTCTGCGCGTCCACGCGGAACACCACCAGGTCAGCCGTCGCGCCCGAGCGTATCGATCCCCTACCGTCCGGTCTGTCGAGGCCGAGCAGCCGCGCGGGGTTGGCGGTGGCGAGCCGCACCGCCTCGGCCAGCGTCACGCCCGCGTGCCGGATGGTGTTTGCGATGCCCACGGGGAGCGCAGCCGCCGAGCCCGCCAGGTAGGGCGTGCCCAGGAGAGTGAGCCGTCCGCTCGGTAGTAGCTCGACCCTGCCGCCTACGGCGGTCTTGTGTATGCCCGGTGCCGGGCCAGCCACCGCCA
>JACDAU010000114.1 GCA_013695265.1 Chloroflexia bacterium | reverse complement strand
GCAGCCTCGAACGCCCGAACATCCACCCACACCTGATCGACCGGGCCCAGGCTGAGAACGTCACCCTGGAGGCGCAGCCAGACGACCTGCCCGTCGGACCGCAGGATGCGCCGGAGTGCGTGGAGGAGGCCATGAAGGTTATTGACCGCAGCCTTTGGATCGGAGTCTGGCCAGAGCAACTCGAGCGCCTGCTCCCGATGGAGTTGGTGCCGTTCTGAGAGAGCGAGCAGCTTGAGCAGGCCGGCGGCCTTGCGAAGCCGCCACTCGGACTCCTCGATCACCCGCTTACCCAGAACGACGCGGAAGCCCCCGAGTAGCTGGATGCGCAGTCCTTCGGCGCGGCGTGAAGCTAGATCGGAACCTGGCTCGATTGGAGGCATGGCGATCCGTTCTATTACAAACCCACCGGCTAGTGCGGCTCAATGCATACCGGTTTTGACGGATGCGCCGAGCAGCCTGACGGAGTACGTTGTACTTCTCGAAGGTTGGACACATCGTAAGCACCGATCCCACGCTTGTCAATGGTTCCAGGGGAGGACGAGCCGACCTGGGTAGCGTCTGCAACATCAAGATCTCGTTCCACTCTGGCTCTGCTCAGCAAGTATTGCAGGTGCGCCCATGATGGTGGCGCAAGGGCGAAGCGGGGATCGTGCGTCGACGCCCTGGATGCACAGTTGTGCCCTGAGGCGGACACTCTGGCACTGCATGGAGTCAGGCAGAAAGGAAGCATCTAGCATCATCGGCGCTTCGACCGATTAGCTGTTGCAAGGCCCATCGCTGCGCGCTCGTTCGGCCTCGCAGGGGTACCGTTGACGCACGCATACCCGAGCCCTATACTATGCCTGCAAGATAGCAGTCGCTGGGTTCCGCTACCAATACCGTCGCACGCGGTGAGAATCCAGACCGTACAGGAGCAGGTACGCAGAGTATGGCAACAAAGACTGACAACAAGCAGCAGCTTCTCGACAACTTCAGGATGATGGTGCTCATCCGGCACTTCGAGGAGCGGGCCGCCCAGCTCTACACCCAGGCCCATATCGGCGGCTACTGCCACCTCAATATCGGGGAGGAGGCAACTGTTGTGGGCGCGCTCTCCACGCTCCGCCCAGAGGACTACGTCTTCACCGCATACCGGGACCACGGGCACGCGCTTGCCCTCGGATCGGACCCCGGCGCGGTGATGGCCGAGTTGTGCGGGAAGGTGACGGGCGTCTCGAAGGGGCGTGGCGGCTCCATGCACCTCTTCGACCGGGAACACCGGCTGTTCGGCGGCTATGGAATCGTCGGAGGCCACCTGCCGCTCGCGGTCGGCGCAGCGCTCGCGATTCAGTATCGCGAGGAGGACGGCGTGGTGATGTGCATCTTCGGTGAGGGCGCGACGAACATCGGCGCGTTCCACGAGTCGATGAACATGGCGAAGGTGTATCACCTGCCCGTCCTGTTCTTCTGCTCGAACAATCAGTATGCGATGGGCTCAATGCCCGAGGACGACTCCGCCGTGCCGGAGATGTGGATGAAGGCGTGCGCGTACGATATGGCCGCTGAGCGCATCGACGGCATGGACGTTTTCTCAGTACGCGAGGCAACTGTGCGCGCGCTGGACCGGGTGCGGGAGACGCGGGAGCCGATGTTCCTGGAGGCGTTCACGTACCGGTTCCGCGGCCACTCCATGGCGGACGCCGGACGGTATCGCTCCCAGGACGAAGTGCGGGAGTGGCAGCGGCGGGATCCCATACAGCTCTTCGGCAGGAGGCTGGAGGAAGACGGTATCCTCGACACCCGGATGCGTGAGGACATAGAGAAGTCCGTTGACGAGGAGGTCGAGCGCGCGACCAGGTTCGCGCTGGAAAGTCCCTCTCCAGAGACGGACGACCTGTACCAGTACGTGTACACCGAGGAGGACCGGTAGAGCTTGGCCACGAAAACTTACAGAGAAGCGCTCAATGAGGCCCTGCGCGAGGAGATGCACCGCGACCAGGATGTGTTCATCATCGGGCAGGACGTGGGCAAGTTCGAGGGCGCGTACCGCGTGACCCAGGGCCTGCTCTCGGAGTTCGGCCCCAAGCGCGTCAAAGACGCCCCGATCTCGGAGACTGCCATCATGGGCGCGGGAATCGGCGCGGCGATGGTGGGGCTCCGGCCAGTGGTCGAGTTCATGACGATCAACTTCACACTCGTCGCGATGGACCAGATCGTGAACAACGCCGCGAAGATCCGCTACATGTTTGGTGGGCAGGTCTCCGTTCCCCTGGTGATCCGCACCCCAGGGGGTGGTGGACAGCAACTCACCGCGCAACACTCGCAGAACCTGGAGCACTGGTTCGCCCATGTGCCCGGCCTGAAGGTGGTCGCACCCGTTTCCCCCGCCGACGCGAAGGGCCTGCTCAAGATGGCCATCCGCGACCCAGACCCGGTGTTTGTCCTGGAGAACCTCGCGCTGTATAACACCAAGGGCGAGGTGCCGGACGACGAGTACGAGATCCCACTTGGCTCCGCAGACGTCAAGCGCGAGGGCACGGACCTCACGATCTTCGCCCACTCGCGAATGGTGAACGTGGCGCTGCGGGCTGCGGAGCGACTGGAGGACGAGGACGGCGTCAGCGCGGAGGTCGTCGATCTGCGCTCCCTGCGCCCGCTCGACACCGAGACGATCCTCAACTCCGTTCGCAAGACGAACCGCGCGATGACCGTCGAGGAGGGCTGGGCCACCTACGGTGTTGGCGGCGAGATCGTTGCCCTGCTGATGGACCATGTGTTCGACGACCTCGACGCGCCCGTCAAGCGCGTGGGCGGCGAGGAAGTGCCGATGCCCTACTCGAAGCCGCTGGAGCGCGCGGCCATCCCGTCCGTGGACCGGGTCTACGAGATGGCTCTGCAAGTGCTGGCATAGGCCAGAGGAGAGGATGGTTCTATGAACCTCGCGATGCCCCGACTCAGCGACACGATGGAAGAGGGCACTCTGGGCCGGTGGCTGAAGCACGAAGGTGAGTCGATCGAGAAGGGCGAGGTGATCGCCGAGATCCAGACGGACAAGGCAAACATGGAGCTGGAAGCGTTCCAGGGCGGCGTGTTGCAGCGTATCCTGGTGCAAGAGGGGGAAACCGTCGCGATCGGTGAGACGATAGCCGTGATCGGTGATGGCAGCGAGCCGAGCGGCGAGGCGCCCGCCGAGCAGCCGAGAGCGCAGGAGAACGCGAAGCCCCCAGCCCAGGAGAACGTGCAGCCGGACGGACAGCAGGAGCGCCGGCCAGAGCGTGCCCGGCAGGCGGCCGAGGCCGCACCGGCGCGGAGCGGCCCCGAGGGGCGGATCAAGGCGTCGCCGCTTGCCCGCAGGATCGCGCAGGAGCACGACATAGACCTTGCGACGGTGAAGGGCACGGGGCCAAATGGCCGCATCACTCGCGATGATGTGGAGCAGGCCAAGAGCGCCGCACCGCAGGAACAACCGGCTGAAGCGCCAGCGGGCGAGCCGCAGCCGACGAAAGCCGCCGCTGGCGAGGTGCAGCCGTTCACGCGGGTGCAGAGCATCGTTGCTCGCCGGATGGTCGAGAGCAAGACGCAGGCGCCGCACATCTACGTATCCCTCGATATCGACATGGCGAAGGCCAGCTCGTTGCGCGAGGAGGTCAACGCGCTCGGCGGCCAGAAAGTGAGCGTCAACGACCTTGTGATCAAGGCATGCGCTGCGGCCCTGCGCGCGTATCCGAAGGCAAACGCGAGCTTCGCGGAGAACGGCATCCGGCACAACGCCGAGGTGAACGTCGGCTTCGCGGTGTCTCAGGAGGACGGACTGATCGTGCCGGTCGTGCGCGATGCGGATCAGAAGTCACTGCGGCGGATCGCGATGGAGACCCGCGACCTGATCAGCAAGGCGCGCGAGAATCGGCTCTCGGGCCAGGACATCACCGGTGGCACGTTCACTGTCTCGAACCTGGGCATGTATGGCATTGACGAGTTTCAGGCGATCATCAATCAGCCGGAGTGCGCGATCCTCGCCGTTGGCGCCGTAGCGCAGAAACCCGTGGTGCAGAACAATCAGATCGTGATCGGACACCGCATGCGCGTGACGCTCTCCGCAGACCACCGTGTGCTGTACGGTGTGGACGCCGCGGAGTTCTTGCGCGAGGTGCAGCGCCTGTTGGAAGAGCCGCTGAACCTCGGCTTCTAGAACCGTGGGCAGCATGATCAATCCGCCCCGCTGGCTTGTCCCCGGTCGTAGGGGCGTTCAACTGAACGCCCACGTGAACGCCCACGGGTCTTCCGGATCCCCCAGCGACCACTGTGCGGCCGCAGTGCCCCGTTTATCTCACCAGCCTCCATTGGAAGGAGCGTAGCCCGCGATGCCACGAGATATCCTGCATCTGAGCAC
>JACDAU010000092.1 GCA_013695265.1 Chloroflexia bacterium | reverse complement strand
CCAGCCTGGACTTGGAGACGTCTATGCCCACGTATACATCCGTCATCAACTCCTCCATCGACTCCTCCCTTCGGACTGCTCCTCCCTGTCGGCCCATCCTTGCAGATGCGGGCTACTCGCCCCCTCACCTGTTCGGGCTCTACGGGAAGACGGGCGCGGCGACCAGGACTCTCGGACGGTCTCACAGGACCAAGGGGGGGTCGGCCTACCGCGCCCAGCGTGGGTAGCACCCACCGCAACAAACATACAAGGGGGCCATTTGGGGTACTCAATCGCGGTTGTGACCGATTTCAACACGTGTCACCATGGGGCCATCATGCTGACTATCACCATCGATACAGCCCGTCGCTTCATCCTCGGCAAGCAGGGCTTGTGGCCCGGGCGGCGTTGGCGAGGTATCGCTGGCACGGAGCAGGCCATGCGCGCGATGGAGTACCTGCAGCTCGACCCGCTGCAGATCATCGCGCGCAGCCATGACATCACGCTGCATAGTCGCGTCCTCGGTTACGCACCGGGCATGTGGGAAGATCTGGCCTATCAGCAGCGCAAGTTCTTTGACTGGGGTGGGTGGCTGGCCGCCCGACCGATGGACGAGCTGCCGCACTGGCGCGTCGTCATGCGCCGTGAGCGCGATAGCGGCGCACGACTGCGCAGCATGGCCCGTGACCACGCCGATGCCATAGTCGAAATGCGGGCCATCCTGCGCGAGCGCGGCACCGTGAGCAACCGCGACTTCGCGATGGCGACGCGGACGCGAACGCAGAGCTATCGCGGCCGCAAGGACAGCGCGTTAGCGTTGTACTATTTGTGGCGAACCGGTGAAGTGATGACGCACCACCGCGAGCGCTTCGAGCGCGTGTACGCACTCACCGAAACGGTCGCGCCTGCGCATCTCATTCGTGAAAGCGACGAGACCGAGGCCGACCGCTTCTTGATCACCAAGGAAGTCAGCTTTTCTGGCCTGGCGCGGCTGAACCGCGTAGGCGATTCATTTCTCCGCGACGTGCCGTTTGGCACAGCTACACAGCTCCGCGAGGCGATGTTGGCTGACGGCGACATCATCGAGGTGCAGGTTGAGGGTTGGAAGGCAATCCACTGCGCGCTCGGGAGCGACGCCCAGGTGCTGCGCGATTTGAGCGCAGGCCGCGTGCCGCAGGCATGGACGCCGTTGGAGACGACCACGACGGACGAGGTCATCTTCCTCGCACCGCTCGATCAGGTCAGCGCGCGTGGTCGCGCCAAACGAGTGTTTGGCTTCGACTACGTGTGGGAGGTCTACAAGCCTGCGCACCAGCGGAAGTACGGCTATTACACGTTGCCCATGTTGTGGGGCGACCGGCTTGTCGGGCGATTCGACAGCAAACTCGACCGGACGACCAACACGTTCGTCATCCTGGGGTTGTGGTTGGAGGATGAGGCCCTCGGCAAAGATGAGGCCTTTGCGGAGGCGTTGGCGTGCGGGTTTGCGAGGTTCGTTACGTTTCTCGGCGCGAGCAAGCTCGACGCAACGGCGATTGGCCAGCCGCTGCTGCGCCAACGTGCACACGCTTCAAAGGCAGCGCATTCAAGCGGAGTTTGATGGCGACGTATCGCCCAGTTCCTGTGATGTACGGGTCCCCGGACGCCGTAAGCAGAAGAGTGAATCGCCAGGCTCTTGGCGGAGATGGCCGGTCTGCCGGGCCTAAGCCGATTCATACAAGGTGAGTCAGAGCGGGTCATTTGGCTGCAGCAGCTTCGTGGGTTGCCATGTCTCGACATGACAACAAGGTATCATGCGGGCCGGTGCGACGCAGATACAGTAAAGGATGAAGAAATAGTGCAAGCCAACGACATCCGCCTGCTGTTCGACTACTCATACGCGGCCACCGGGCGTATCCTCGATGCGGCCAGCTGTTTGACCACCGAGGAGTTCACCGCCCCGCCGCCATTGAACGGGGCTGTAAGCCTGCATCACACGCTCGTCCACACCCTCTGGGCGGAGCAAGCCTGGCGTGAAGGACTGCGGACCAGGGGAGCCGACGAAGTAGAGGAGTTCGCGCCTGAAGCGTTCCCAGACGTCGCTACGCTCGCTCAGGCCTGGCACTCGGACGAGCTGAAGATGCGCGCGTGGCTGGACACCCTGGACGATACAGACCTTAGCACGACGGCGTTCGAGGGCGTCAAAGTCTGGATGTGTCTCGCACACCTCTTGAACCACAGCACGCAGCACCGCAGCGAAGCCGCGATGATTCTGACCCACTGGGGCCAGTCGCCGGGCGAGCTCGATTTTACCTTCTACCTGCGCGGCTGGAGCGACGACTGACGCCTGACGGGATCAGGCTCGCTATATTCATCCTTTCTCAATGAGGCGGGGTGTCGTGACTCCCATAACATGCCTTATGCAGCTAGGCGAACGGCTGTGACTCGCAGGTGATCCACCAAGCTAGGGCGTCGACTTGTAGTGGGGGTCGTCGATCTCGTACGGCACCTCGTCGGACTTCGCCGCTTCGTACTGGTCGATCTTCGCCTTCGCGTCCGCGTCGAGGAGGATCGCCGCCGCCTGCATCTCAAGCACGTGGTATCGATCGGTCACCGGGTCGTACCTGGTGGAAAGGAGGTACATCTCGCCGGGAACGAGCAGCGGCATGCCCTCCATGAGCTCCAGGACCTGTTTGCCGCTCGGGTCCCTACTGTAGCCGCCGTACTGGTCGACCGTGACCCAGCTCCCGAGCGGCGCCGCCACCGACGGCTCGGACTCGAGCTGCTGGTTGACGCGCCTCCTCGCCTTGATGGTCGCCACGACCTCGGCCCGGAACTGCGTGCGGGGGAACGGGGCGTCCTCCGGCACGTCGTGGCCGATCTCCTCGACGACGCGGCCGACGAAGACGGCGTCGGAGAAGCCAACGAGCCGCCTGAGGTCGCTGGGGTCGATCACGGGCGATATATGCGCACTGCGCACAACCGGATCATTCGCCCATCCGAGGTACGCGGCGGCCAGCACGCTCGCGGGCAGGTGCAGCACGAGGAGCCACTTACCATACGATAGCCTACTCACTATTCCCCCTCCTTCTCTCTCCTCAACGGCCTCGCCGCGAGAGGTGGTTACCGCCACCTGGAGTAGTAATCGGACCGGTCGCGCGCCTGGGGCGACGTGACATCCTTGTGCCTCGCAGACATCAGGATGACGACGCGGTCCAGCTATAGTGGTCGGCGATTCCGAGCGAGTGCCCCATCTCGCGGGCTCCGCAGAAGTTCTTCTGAACCTTGCCCCACGGCTCCATCACGTGCAGATTGAACTTGATGAAGGGCGCGGTTACGTTCCGCGCGTAGCCGCAGGATGCGGTCGACATGTCCCGGTAGTCCTCGATAACCAAGTGGGGCTGGGTCGTGACGTAGCTGCTCCACTTGCCGATGTTGACCTTCCCGAGGGCGGACCACACCGAGTCGGCGTTCGCCACCGAATCGACGTAGCGGCTCTTGTTGTAGTAAGACATATTGTTGCCGCCCCCGACCGCGTCGTCCCATCAGGTGAGCTGATAACCGGATCCCGTATCCGCAACCACTCGTCTAATGCCGTCAACTGACACACCCCGTTGTTAGTCCAGGGCAGTGCACGGCCGCAGCCTCACGGACGTGCTACGGCCTGATTATAATCGCGGCGTCAATCCCGCTTGTGACGTCACCAGCGCGCTGGCACGCTCGATGGGTGAGCAGGCCCTACGACCCGGAGCCACCGATAACCGTCGAGGTCGACGATCGAGGTCAGCCGTCCGCACTTACCTGGCAACAGCGCGAGCCCGTGCGCGAGGTGGTCAACCAGTGGCGCGTTGATGATGACTGGTGGCGCGTGTCGATCAGCCGGATGTACTACCTGGTGACGACCCCCACGATGCTGCTGGAGATCTACGAAGATCTGTGCACCGGCGACTGGTACATTGAGCGCGTGATAGACTAGCTGCCGGCGCCGGCGTAGTGTGTCGAGGTCTCGGAGCGGGCCCACGGGTGTGTCTGGCTTTCTTGGCTCGTGCTACCGACGCTACACCCCAGCCCGTAGGAGGATCGCCGATGCCCGCCAATCGCATCGCCGAGCTGCGGTGTGCCGCCGGATACTCGAAGCGCCGGCTTATGCGGCGTATTGGCGAGTTGTCCAAGGGCACGATCACGAGCCCGTCCTACCTCGCAAACATTGAGTGCAGCAGACAGACGGCGAGTCCACACTTTGCGGAGATCGCCGCCCGCGCGCTCGATTGCAA
>JACDAU010000090.1 GCA_013695265.1 Chloroflexia bacterium | reverse complement strand
CTGGCACACTAATCCCAGACTGACTGCTCATCGAGGCAGCAGCGGGGGAAAAGTGACGGAGCGGTTGTCCACTATTCAAGGGACGACGTGACAGTACGCCCGAATACCAGGAGTGATCGAGTGATTCGCTCGGACTCAGAATATGTTGCCCTCGGCCACTTTATGTGGTGGACCCCTTTGTCAAGACATGAAGGAGCATGGAATGAAGGTGGATTGCGCTGCTTTCCGCTGGTGCTGACCGGTCTCACCCGCCACACTCGGCCATGACAGAGGGGCGCTTGCGCAATCTCAATGACGGCCGCTTCGAGGTCGTGGGTAGAAGGCCCAATACTCGGCTTTGACCCGGACGATCGCCTGATGGCAGAGGGCTGGGAGGCCCGGAGGTCGGTACCCACGATATGCTCCTCAAGCTATACTGCTCACGATCACCGATGCGGCTGTTCTGGCGGGGAGGAGGGGCGCTCACGTGACTGTTTCATCGACATTCGTGTCCGCAGACGGCGACGGATATGAGCTGCAGATGGGGCGATGGAGCCGGCGCCTCGCACCGCTATTCATCGACTTCGCCGGGATCGCCAGGGCCGAGCGCGTGCTGGATGTCGGTTGCGGCACCGGGAGCCTCAGCTTTTGTCTGGCCCGGAACGCCGAGATTGGGAGTGTGCGCGGCCTGGATTTTTCGTCGGTGTATATCGACTACGCGAAGCGCATGAACCACGATGCGCGCATCGACTTCCAGGTCGGAGACGCGTGTGCCCTGCCGTTCCCCGATGCTTCGTTCGACCATGCCCTCTCGCTGCTGGTCTTGCAGTTCATCCCGGAGGCGGATCGTGCCGTGCGCGAGATGCGCCGGGTGACGCGCCCGGGGGGGACCGTGGCCGCGGCCACGTGGGACACGCGCGGCGGCTTCGTCTCATATCGCCTGTTCTTCGATACGGCGGCGATGCTCACGCGCGGGGCAAACGAGCGTCGCGCCCGCGCCTACACCAGGCCGCTGTCCAGGCCGGGCGAGTTGGCGCGCAGCTGGAGCGACGCCGGGCTGCGCGATGTCGAGCAGGAGATGCGGACAATCAGGATGGACTTCCAGTCCTTCGCCGATTTCTGGGCCCCCTGCGAGGGGAAGGATGGCCCCATCGCCGACTACGTCGGCACCCTTGACGACGACGACAAAGCCAAAGTCCGAGACGCGGTCGAGCGGGCCTACGTGGATGGCGAGCCGGATGGGCCGCGCTCGTATGCCGCCACCGCGTGGGTCGTGAAAGGCACCGTGCCGGGCTGAGTCCGTCGCGATAGGGTCCGGTGGCGGTACGCCAGGAACGTCAGGTCGGTTGGCCGGTTCGGTGAGGGGCACAGTTCGATTACGCGACGCGGAGCAGGAGGCGACGCCTGCCCCGGCTATTCTAGCCGAGCCCTGTCGGTAGGATGGGCGTCGCGGCTCTGGCGCAATAGACCTCGGCAGGCGTCCGGTACGCCAATGCCTGATGCAGTCGGGCATGGTTATAGAACGCGAAGTACGCGCCCAAGCTCCGGCGCGCCTCTTTCGGGCTGGCGTAGTCCCTGAGGTAGACCTCCTCGTACTTCACCGTGCGCCACAGGCGTTCGACAAAGACGTTGTCCAGCGCTCGCCCCTTGCCGTCCATGCTGATCTGCACGCCCGCTGCGGTGAGCAGCTGGAGGTACTGCGGGCTGGTGAAGTGGCTGCCCTGGTCGCTGTTCCAGATCGCCGGCGCCGCCTGGCCCAAGGCCCGCTCCGTTGCCGTCAGGACGAAGGGCAAGGCGAGCGTCTGGTCCAGCTCCCAGCTGATGACGTAGCGCGAGAACCAGTCGAGCACGGCCACCAGGTACAGCCAGCCCGCCCGTAGGCGGATGTAGGTGACGTCGATGCCCCAGATGTGATTCGGGTAGGCGCTGGTGACGTTCCGCAGCAGATAAGGGTAGACCCGGTGGTCGCTGTTCCGCCGACTCAGGTTCGGCCCTGGAGCGATCCCGGCGATGCCCATCTCCTGCATGTGCCGCTGGACCGCCTTGCGATTGCTTGCCAGCCCCTCGCGGCGGAGCTGGGCAGCGATGCGGCGCGAGCCGTAGAAGGGGTACTGGGTGTAGAGCGCGTCGATGCGGTGTTTGAGGGCCACCTCTTCGGCGGACGGGGTACGGGGGCGGTAGTACAAACTGGAACGGCTGAGGCTCAGCAGGTCGGCTTGAACGGTGAGGGGCAGTGCAGACCGCCCACGATCCACCAAGGCGAGGCGGTCGGCTCTATCCAGCTGGCAGGCCAAGTTTTTTTTTGAGCCAGGCGAGCTGCGTGGTGAGCCGCCCGATCTCGGCGTACAGCCCCATCAGCTGTACCTCGTGGGCGGCCTTGAGTGTTTCGACGTCCTTGCCCCCCTCGAACAGGCCCGGCAAGCCGCGCAGCGCCGTCGCCTTCCACTTGCTCAACTGGTTGGGATGGATGCCGTGCTCGGCCGCCAATTGCGCGATGGTCTTCTCCTCCCTGAGGAGATCCTGGACGACCTGGGCTTTGAAGGCAGCCGAGTGGTGTTTCCTCATGTCGCTCCCCGCGTCATACGCATCCCAGCGCGAGTGTCCGAATTCTTGGGTCCACTATAGAATGACGCCATCTATATCGGCGGTTGCGCCCCGACGACCCCCGAGGGCACCGTCTTCACACTCGATGTCTACGAAGAATTGGCACCATCGCTTGGGCCGAAT
>JACDAU010000073.1 GCA_013695265.1 Chloroflexia bacterium | reverse complement strand
CGCTACGGCACGGTGCGTGACCTGCTCATCGGAATCACGGTCGTGCTCGCGGCCGGCACGGTAGCCCGCGCTGGCGGGAAGGTCGTGAAGAACGTCGCTGGCTACGATCTCGCGAAGCTATTCACCGGGTCGCTCGGCACCCTCGGCATGATCGCGGAGGCGACGTTCCGTCTGCATCCGCTGCCGGACGCGACGCGTACCGTCGCCGTGGAGGTGGCCACCACGGGCGACGCCGGGCGGCTCGTTGCCGCGCTCGCCACTTCGACACTGGTCCCGAGCGCCGCGGAGCTGCGGTGGGATGAGCCGGACGGCCCGGGGCAGGTGGTCGTTGTCTTTGAGGGAATCACGCCGGGTGTCGAAGCGCAGGCGGCGGCGCTGCTGGAGATCGCGCGTGCCCACGGCTCGGCGCAGATTGTGGGCGCCGGCCGGGAGCAGGCGCTCTGGGCCGAGCTGCGTACCCCGGCGGGACAGCGAGAGGGCGAGGTCTGCCTGAAGCTGGCGTACCCCATCGCCGCCCTGGAGTCGGTGATCGGTGCGGCGCAGAACGAGGCACGCCGGCGCGGCATCCCCGTGCGCTGCTCCGCGCACGCCGCAACGGGCGTGGCGCATGTTGGCTTTCGGGAGGAGGACAGCGCGGCGCTCCCATCCATCGTGGAGGATATGCGCACGATGCTGGCCCCGCACGGCGGCCACGTCGTTGTGGTGCGGGCGCCCGCCGAGGGCAAGCAAGGGCTCTCGGTCTGGGGACCGGACGCCGACGCCCTCCCGCTGATGCGTCGCATCAAGGCACAGTTCGATCCGGGCAGGATACTCAACCCCGGTCGTTTCACAGGAGGGATATAACGTGGAGACCCAGAAGCCGCGCAATGCGGGCGGGGCGCCAGCACACTCGCGCGCTGTGGCCGGGACCGTTGGGGCCGCGCCGGAGGGGCTTGGGCAGGACACCGCTGCATCCGTGGGGACCGCGGCGATCCCGGCCACCGGCGTCGCCCACGAGGAGAGCGGCAGCCGCATTTATCCTGCGTTCGATGCCCATCACCCGCCGGAAAAGGCGCTGATTGATGACTGCGTGCACTGCGGCTTCTGCCTGCCGACGTGCCCCACGTATGTCCTGTGGGGCGAGGAGATGGACAGCCCGCGTGGGCGAATCTATCTGATGAACGAGGCGGTGGAGGGCGAGCCGCTGACCGACGCGATGGTCCGCCACTGGGACCTCTGCCTTGGCTGCCTCGCGTGCGTCACGGCGTGTCCGAGCGGCGTGCAATACGAGAAGCTGCTGGAGGCCACCCGTGCGCAGGTTGAGCGCCGCTACCCACGCGGACGGATGGACCGGCTGTTTCGCGCGCTGATCTTCGCGCTCTTTCCGTACCCGCGTCGGCTTCGAGTGCTCACTGCGCCACTTGGTCCCTACCAGCGCTATGGAGTGAGCGGCATACTGCGCCGCGCTGGGCTGCTACAGCGCCTGCCCGCCTCACTGCGCGCGATGGAAGCCCTTATGCCCGACCTGATAACCAGCGTCGCCCGCAGAGCGATTCCAACCGTCACGCCCGCACAGGGTGTGCAGCGGGCACGGGTCGGCGTGTTGGAGGGCTGCGTGCAGCGCGCGTTCTTCGGGCAGGTCAACGCGGCCACGGTGCGCGTGCTCGCCGCAGAGGGCTGCGAGGTGGTGTCACCCAGGGGACAGGGCTGTTGCGGCGCGCTCTCGATCCACTCCGGCCGCGAGGAGGAGGGGATGCGCTTCGCCCGACGCACGATCGACGTGTTCGAGGCGGCACAACTTGAGTACGTCGTTGTGAACTCCGCCGGTTGTGGCGCGGCGATGAAGGAATACGGTTACCTGCTGCGCGACGACCCCGCGTACGCGCGACGAGCAACGAACTTTTCGGCCAGGGTGCGCGATGTCTCCGAGTTTGTGCAGGAGATCGGGCCGGTCGCACCTCGGCAGCCGCTGCCGCTCACGGTCGCGTACCACGACGCCTGCCACCTCGCACACGGCCAGGGAATCCGGCAACAGCCGAGGCAGGGTCTTTTGGCGATACCCGGCGTCACGGTGCGCGAGATCGAGGAGTCGGAGATCTGCTGCGGCTCCGCCGGGGTGTACAACCTGGTCGAGCCAGAACCAGCCGCCGCGCTGGGGGATCGCAAGGCGCGCAACGTACACGCTACCGGCGCTGAGTTGCTCGTCGCCTCGAATCCGGGCTGCACACTCCAGATCCACGCGAGCCTCGCTCGCTCCGGGATCCGCCTCCCCATGGCGCATCCCATCGAGGTCCTCGACGCTTCAATTCGTGGTGAGTCGGCGGAGTCGTTCCTTCGGCGCAAGGGCGGCGCGGCGCAAATTGTAGGGGCGTTCAACTGAACGCCCGTGCCACCACGATCCAACGCCCCTGCCGTGAGAATCCATGCGCAGGGCCTATCCAGAACAACCGGACGACCCGGTGGTTCGCCCCTACGGTGGATGCGCGACTTTTCCGCCGGATCCCATTCAAGAGCTGTCTGCTGCCCTCCGTTCCCCAAACGGAGAGGCGACCCTCACCAGTTCGGTGAGAGCCGCCTCGGGTGTTGCGACGATTGTGGAACCTCCTACTCCACCTTGAGCACTCGGACCTCGCCCGTCCCGATCGTCACGTTCCCGTCCGTCCGCACGAACACGTTACCGAGCAGGATGCGGCCCGTTTCCGGAGCGATCTTCGCCGTAACGACACCCGGAGCGGTCCAGGTGCTTCCCGCCGGGCGTAGCCCATTGCTGTCCGTTACGGCGACCGTGCCGAACTTGGCGTGGGCGAACACGTCCAGGTAGTCGTACGTTGTCGTGCCTGCGGGCACTGCGTATCCGTCGATCAGGATGGTATACGTACCGGCTGCCGGGTTGGCGATGGTCACCGCTTCCTCGGAGTCGCCGTCCGCAGACTGGCCGAGCACCTTGTCGTCCTTGATGACGAACAGGTCGAGGTCTGCCGCCAAGTCCGACGGGTTGCCGATTCGCGCGGTGAGCGCCGTGGAGCCTGCGTCCACAACGACCTCATACGTCTTCTGCTCGAGGTTCCCGATGGACTTGCGGTCCACCACCGCGCTGCTCAGGTTCGAGCCAGTGGCCCTGCCGGTGAACGCGCCGTACAGGTTCTTGAACGAGTACTCGCGATTCACGCCGACGTTCGCCTGCGCGCTCTCGATGGTGTCCGGGTTTGGCGAGACCGTTGCGCCGAGGATGGAGGCCGTCAGGGTGAACGGCGCGTTCGCGATATCAGACGTGCGCCGCGCCTCCACCGTCAGTTCCCAAACACCTGCCTGTGGGTTCTGGACCGTGCGGGTCGTGCCGTTACAGCTCGTCGATACAGCAGGCACGTAGCACGCGGTGCTTGCCGTCGAGTCGATCGAAACGCCGTACGGGTGGAAGCGCAGGAAGCGCACCTGCCCGGTGCCTGTGGCAGCCGACGGCCCTGCCAGGTCCACCTTGAACGCAGGGGTTCCGGCAGGCACGTTGAAGAAGTAGTGCAGCGCCTGGTTGCGGCCGGCCACGCCGGTCTTCGTGACGCTGTAGTTGTTCGCTGCGTTGAACTGCTCCGCCGCGACCACGACGTTCATCGTCTGGTACTCGACACCCGCAGTATCCGGGTCGTTCAGGTTCAGGATCGCCGCGTGCGAGCCTGCGGTCGTCGGGTTGATCGCGACCGGGAGGGTGACCTCCCGGTTCAGTGGCAGGCTGATCGAGCCAGCGCTGCTGAATGTGCCGTCGTTGCCGACCCACGAGAGGTTGTACGTGACGGCACTCGAGCTACCGCTCGTCCGGGTGAACGTGTAGGTGCGGATGTACGAGTCACCGGCCTTGACGCCCTCGCGATCGTGGATCCCCTTGCCGACCCCAGCGGGCTGCAGGAAGCCACTGAGCGCGGTGCGCACCGCCACCGAGGAGGTGATCTCCACCGGCTTCGTGTT
>JACDAU010000063.1 GCA_013695265.1 Chloroflexia bacterium | reverse complement strand
AAGCGCATCGCAGAGCCGTGCGGGAGACAGGCGCCAGACTTCGGAGGTGCGCTCCAGGAAGTACAACGCCTCGGTGTTCTCCGGCAGAGAGACGCGGCTGTACTGCAAGGCCAGGCGGAAGTCGTCGACCTGAAGCCAGGGAATACCAAGGCGAAGGCCTAGGCGCTCGGCGACCGTTGACTTTCCGGAGCCCGACGCGCCGCCGAGGAGGAGGACCCTCCACTGCGTATTTGCCACGGGCACGATGGCCGACGTTTCTATGCTGTCCTGCTCCGGCTGACCCGGCGGGCCTGAACACGTCGCCACACGAAGCGCAGGACGAAGAGGGCGATCAGTGCGATGGTGGCGTACTCAAGCAGGCTGATATACTCCAGCACCGTCTCCCAGCGCGTGCCCAGGTACCAGCCAAAGCCGATCAGGATGGCGTTCCAGGCCCCGCTGCCCACCGCAGTGAACAACACGAACGGAAGGAGCGGCATGCGCGCCACTCCGGCAGGAAGGGACACCAGGCTGCGCACGACGGGCACGAGTCTTCCGAACAAGACGGCTTTCGCTCCGTGCCGGATGAACCACTGCTCCGCGCGATCGACGTCCGCCTCGCGCAAGAAGAGCCAGCGCCCGAAGCGCCGCACGAACGCGCGCACGCGGTCCTCTCCGAACCACGCGCCGAGGCCGTACAGGATCAATGCGCCGACGAGGGAGCCGGTCGTCGCGGCGGTGAATACCCCGACGGGGGAGTAGACTCCACGGTCAATCAGGTAGCCCGCGAACGGCAGCACGAGCTCAGACGGGATAGGAGGAACCAGGTTTTCCAGCACGATAAGGAACGCTATCCCCGCGTACCCAAGTCCTTCCACTACCTCGCGGATCCACTCTGCGATCGGTGCAAGCAGGTGGCTCATCAGCGAACATCCCAAGCACAGTTATTAGCCGCTCGCACGCCGCACATCCTCACGCTTGCCTCCTGTACCTCACTCTTGCCCGCATTCGAAATCACCCTACAAGTAATACCATATTGATTGCGAAGCGCGAGCAGGGTTTGACAAGGAGGGAGGATGCTGGGAGATGGGGCGGTGTCGGTTACCCGCCGGGTGGGGTACTATGGGGACTGTTCGGTTAGGGAGTGAGATGTGAGGAGGGTCGGATGATGAGAGAGCGTACTCAAATAGGTGACTATATACGGGAGTTGTGCCTTCCGGAAGACTCGGTACTGGACACTTTCGAGCAGGATGTCGCAGCCGCAGGCATGCCGGCAATCCAGGTGCCGGCGGAGCTTGGGAAGTTGTTGGGGATGCTCGTGCGGCTCACAGGGGCTCGCCGTGTGCTCGAGATCGGCACGCTCGGCGGCTACAGCGCGGCGTGGATGGCCCGCGCGCTGCCGTCGGATGGCAGGGTAGTTACGCTGGAGAAGAGCACGAAGCACGCAGCGTTCGCGCGTACCTTTTTGGAGCGTGCTGGTGTTGGGGACAAGGTGGAAATAATGCTCGGTGCGGCGCTGGAAACGTTGCCCTCGCTCCTGGAGCGTGGTGATCCGCAGTTTGACATGGTATTCATTGATGCCGACAAGGCTGCGTATCCCGCGTATCTTGACTGGTCGCTGCGCCTCGTCCGTTCCGGGGGGGTTATCGTTGGCGACAACGTTTTGCGCGGCGGCAAGGTGCTCGAACCGGGAGACGATGCGGACCTGAACGGGCTCGCTGAGTTCAACCTGCACGCGACAAGTTCTCCGTTGCTGGACGCTCTCATCATACCGAACCGCGGTGGTGAGGACGGCATCCTGGTGGCAGTAGTCAAGTAGACCAACGCACAAGTTTGTGCCAGTCGAATGCAACGGAGTCCTCCGACAACGCCCGAACATCGAGGCATTTCTCGCGCGACCCATGCTTTGACGATCTACGCTTCCGAACGCGTCAGCCGCGGGCACGTCTGAGTCGGCGACGCCCGTCGAGTCGCACGCGGCGGCAGCGCTTTTTGCCGTCCCGGACCGTCACATGGGATTCGATGTCGTGCTCCGCAACGCCCCGAGTACCAGGACCAGCGGCTGCCCCATACAGCCCGAAAGTCCTGCCTCGACCTGCTGTGCCCCCTGCCGCACTCGGTTAAGATTGTCCCATCGGTGTCGCGACATGAGCCGGCACTGTTCAAAGGTTAGGTCACTGATACGCAGCCCTGGACACTGATTCGACCACGCTGCGTTATAACACACGGTTTGAGATTGTCGTGGGTAGTTGGACCTGAACTCGCGAATGCAGCAAAGCAACACAGCACAGGGGGGCGTCGATGAAGCTTGACGACTTGCAGGATCGGGCACCCGT
>JACDAU010000060.1 GCA_013695265.1 Chloroflexia bacterium | reverse complement strand
CTCGTTACTCGTGAATGGTCCGCAGACGCGCCTCGACTTGCGGCGGAACGAGACCCGCAACGGAGCCTCCGAGCGTTGCAACCTCCTTCACCAGGCTAGAGGAGAGAAACGAATACTGGGCGCTGGTGACGAGGAACACAGTCTCGATCTCGGGACCCAGGCGCTTGTTCATAAGAACCTGTTGCGTTTCGTACTCGAAGTCAGCCACGGCGCGCAGGCCGCGAACGATTACGCGGGCACCGAGGGAGCGCGCATAATCCACCAATAGCCCCTCGAACGTTTCCACGCGCAGATTCGGCAGGTGTGTGGTCACATCCCGCAGCATCTCCAGTCGGTCCTGGATGCCAAAGGCAGCCGGCTTCTTCCGATTGACGCCGACGGCCACGACGAGCGTGCCAAACAGCGGGGCGGCACGCTCGATCACGTCGAGGTGACCATTGGTGACCGGATCGAAAGAACCCGCGTACACCGCCGTGTGGTCCGGCACGTTCTCAGCGTTCATCGGATCATCGCTCCCCATGGACATGTACTCCGACTGTACCAGCTGCATGATGCTGTGGTTTGCCGCTCCGCCGGGCGGTTGGGATACGCGTCATACACGATGGCGCCTCGGGATTGAACGGACCGGCCGAATCATCCTGTCCGCCGTGTCTGGTGATTATACAGCGCGTTTGGGCTATCATAGCGCGATGAGAGGAAAAGCGCACGACTCGACTCGCGCCGCGTTTGCCCGGACGGTGCAGGGGACCGACGTTGAAATGAACCTGGCGCTCGCATCGTTGCTGTTCGCGCTCGACCGTCATCCCGAGCTTGATGTCGCGCAGTATCTTGCCATGCTCGACGCACTTGCCGAAGGCGCGGCTCGTGTGGTACCGAGTGACGCCGACCCTGTGGAAGCGCTGACCGCGCTCGGGCGGTATCTCTGCGATGGCGAGGGACTTCGCGGTGAGCAGAAGGTATACTCCACGACAGATGGCTGTTTCCTCGATAGAGCACTCGATCAGCGGACTGGCCTTCCGATCACCCTGTCCGTGATCTATCTTGAGGTGGGGTGGCGAATCGGCCTCCCGCTCGCGGGTGTGGGCGTGCCGGGACACTTCATCATCAAGCACGAGGCGAACGAGGCGGCGTACTGTGACCCTTTTCATGGCGGACGGGTCTTCCATGCCGATGACTGTGCCGCCGCGCTCGGTGGTCAGTTCAGCGAGGACTTCACATTCCATCAGGCGTTTCTCGCATCCGTTAGTCGTGCAACGATACTGTACCGAATGCTGAACAACCTCAAACAAATGTACCTGCGCAGTCGAAAGTTGCACCTGGCATTGTGGGCAACTGACCGCATGCTGATCGTGCGGCCCGAAAGCGTGGCCGATATTCGCGATCGCGGTCTCCTGTACGCCGCCATACAAAACCACACCCAGGCAGTCCTCGATCTGGAAGCGTACCTGAGTAGCGTTCCCAATCCGCCCGATGCGCTGGCGGTGATCGGACAATTACGCACCGCACAGCTTCGATCCGGCTGGCTAAATTGATGGAGGTCAGGTGAACAGCATGAACCAGGACGGCGTATTAACAGACACCCAAGATCGTATCCTCACGATCTCCATCGACCGACCTCCCGTGAACGCGCTGGACGAGGCCGTGCTCCGCCGGTTGGTGGCGGTTTTCGAGCAGGAGGCATCGCAGGATACGGTGGGCGCGGTGGTTATTACCGGTGCCTGGCGTTGCTTCGTTGCTGGTGCGGACATCCGAAGCTTCGCGGATCACGACGCCGAGGGTGGCGCGCATCCCTCGCTGCGCCTCGCCAACGACCTTTTCAACCTGATAGAGGTATTTCCTAAAGTCATAGTCGCCGCGAGTAATGGTGCGTGCCTGGGTGGGGGCACCGAGCTGGCACTCGCGTGTGACTTTCGAGTGGCTTCGACCGAGGCACAGTTCGGTCAGCCGGAGATCACACTCGGGTTGGTGCCGGGCTGGGGTGGAATGCAGCGGCTACCGCGGCTCATTGGCCGTGGTCGCGCACTGGACCTCCTGCTTACGGGCCGCACAGTGAGCGCGCATGAGGCGTGGTCTATGGGGCTGGTGTCCGAGGTCGTCATGACGGACCAGCTTCCCACTCGCGCACGGGATTTCGCCCGGCGCTTCGCCGCACTACCTCCGCTCGCGGTCGCCGCGATCAAGGAGCGCGTCGTCCGCGGGACGGCGGAAAACCAGGGACAGGCGATCCGCGACGACGAGTGGACCTTCAACGATCTGCTAATGACTGAGGATGCACGGGAAGGACTCAACGCATTTCTGCACAAGCGCGAACCATCCTGGAAAGGTCGGTAAGTAGTGCAGGCAGCGATATTGGATATCGTGGCAACGCGCTGGGCTGGCACGGTGACCCAGACGGCGCTGGTTAGCCGGAACCGAAGTGGGAAGCAGGATCCGACGCCCGCACGCTCTCTCAGTTCCAAAGAAAGGTGAAATCATGGCAGACTTGCGTGTAGGGGTCGGTCGGGTCAGTCTGACTCCTGCGATCGGCGCCACACTTGTAGGATTCCGCGGACGGGCATCTGGCTGCACTTCTATCCACGACGAACTTTACGCCACCTCAATGGTCTTCGACGGTGGTGGTGGTGAACAGATCGCCATTCTGAGTTGTGATCTGCTCGCCGTCCATCCCGACATCGTGGCACATGTGCGCGAATTGGTTTTCTCCTCGATCGGTATTCCCGCTGATCGTCTTTCGGTCTGCTGTAGTCACACGCACTCTGGACCGCCAGGTTACGCGACGCAGGGTTCCCACCCTATCGATTGCGCATACGCCGCTTACCTCCCATATTTGTTGACCAGCGCGGTGCGCCTGGCGCACGCCAACCTGACGCCCGCGCGTATCGGGCACGGCGCAACTACCGCAACCATCGGTATCAACCGGCGAGAGGTGGTTGGCCCGGGGCAGACCATCCTCGGCAACAACCCGAATGGCCCCGTGGACTCTGAGTTGGGCGTGTTGCGCGTGGACGACCAGGACGGCGTGCCATTGGCGACACTTGTGAACTACGCGTGCCACCCCGTCATTCTCGGTCCTCAAAGCACGGTGGTATCCGCCGACTTCGTAGGCCGGGTGCGTGATATCGTGGAAGCCGAGACCGGCGCACCGATGCTGTTCCTGCAGGGCGCCTGCGGTGACATCAATCCGCTGAGCGGGGTAACTGCTGACTACACACACTGTATCACCTTGGGGACGGTGCTTGGGGAAGAGGTTGTAATCTCCCACCGGGCGATAACCCCTCGAAAGGGCGATGTGGGCCTCGCGGCGCGCGTGTTCAACGTGGAGTTGCCGCTCCAGTCCTTCTCTCAGCGAGAGGCGGCCTCGCCGGTGAGTACGGATCTGCAAGATGTTCGTGACAGGGAGTTTCCGTGGGAAGTTTCAACGGGCGAGGTGGGGCCGCGAATGGAGGTACAAGTATTCGCCATAGGAGACCTGGGTTTGGCAATGGTTGCCGCGGAGCCCTTCGCGCGGACCGGGATAGCGGTGAAGTCTGCTTCGCCTTGGGCTTGTACGTTCTTTGCCGGCTACGCGAACGGCTGTGTCGGGTACGTGCCCACTGCGGACGCATATCCAAACGGCGGGTACGAGGTCAACATTGCGCACCAACTCTACGGCTTGCCAGCGCCCTTCGCGCCGGGAGCAGAGTCCATGCTGGTACAAGCCTGCACAAGCGCCCTCGGAAGCCTGATATGGCCTTCAGGAGGTTAGCGAGTGGTGCTGGCTCTCCGACAGGCCACGCGGTATTCCACCAATAAGCGCCGCTCGGGACCGTCTCTTCTCAGAGGCTGTACAACACTTTGTTGATGCCCTCGGCCATCTCCTCAACGTTCTGGTCGGTCAGATCAGGACTTACGTTGATATGCACTGCTCGGCCGAGCAGGTCGAGTGTGCGCGGGCACATATCCTGGCTGTACGTCACCTCCCGCTGCGCCCAGTCCCACGGTCCCTGATTACTCCAGTATTGGCGGTTGAGGATCGGAGACCAGTGGTAGTATACGTGGTAGTCGGAGTTGTCGGGCGTGAACAACACGCTTGCGCCGACTCCTTCGGCGTAGAGCGCGCGCGCCACATATCGGGCGGTGTTTGGAGAATCCATATAGAACACCAGCGAAATGGCGGCTTCGTCCTCATCATTCAGTGTGCGAAAGCCCGCAGTCTTCGATTCAACGGCGTCCGAAATCGACTGCTTCAGCGACCACTTTTGGCGGCGGCTGTCGGTGAGCATCGCGTCGAGCTTGCCGAGCTGTACGAGCATGACCGCGCCCTGTAACTCCGACATGCGGCAGTTGGTGCCGAGGAAGGACTCGCTCCGGGGGATGTCGTCCCGCTGGCTTGCCGCGACATCGTGATACATCAGCGCCCGCTCGTGCAGCTTCTCGTCGTCGGTTATGACCATGCCGCCCTCACCCGCAGTCAGAATCTTATTGAACTGCAGGCTAAAGATGCCTGCGTTGCCGATGCTGCCGAGCCGATGTCCCTGGTAGCTCGCGCCATCCGCTTGCGCTACGTCCTCGAGCACCGACACGTTTTTCAGCCGGGCCGTCTCTACGATCTCGTCCATTGCGCAAGGAGTACCGCGCATGTGAACCGGGATAACCGCCTTCGTGTACTTCGTGATCTTTGCCGCGAAATCCCGAGGATCCAAGGTTAGTGACTCGTCTACCTCCGCGATCACGGGTACCGCGCCTATCGCAACGACCGCGGCAGCGGTCGAGATCCACGTGTAGGCCGGTACGATCACCTCGTCTCCGGGACCGACCCTCAGCCCCGCGAGCGCCGCGGTGAGGG
>JACDAU010000057.1 GCA_013695265.1 Chloroflexia bacterium | reverse complement strand
ATGGCACGCTGCGTGCTGGAAAGCCTCGCGCTCAAGTATCGAATGGTGTTGGAGAACCTTCAGGCGATCGCCCGACACCGGGTCGAGCTTCTCCACGTAGTCGGCGGCGGCGTACGCAACGACCTGCTCTGCCGGTTCACCGCTGGCGCGACGGGCCTGCCGCTCCTCGCAGGGCCCGCCGAAGCGACCGCGCTGGGGAACATCCTCGTCCAGGCACATGCTGCGGGCATGGTCGGCAACCTCGGAGAGATGCGCGCCCTGGTCCGCGCTTCCGTCACGCTCCGGGAGTATGCGCCGGAAGGAGACTGGTCGGCGCCATGGGAACGGTTCCAGAAACTCGTTGAACACACGCGTAACCCATCATGACCACCAGCACAAAGCAAACACGTGACGCAGCGACTCATTGATCACGACTCATCACTCGTAGGAGGCGATCCGTGGAGAAGACAACCACGCAAGCGTACGACGCGCTCGCCGAGGCAATCACCGGGCAGGGCATCGCCCTTGACCGGGTTGAACAGAGCCTGCGCGCGCAACAGGTGGAGACGCCATCCTGGGGCTACGGCAACTCTGGCACGCGCTTCAAGGTCTTTCCGCAGCCGGGCGTGCCGCGTGATCCGTTCGAGAAGTTCGAGGATGCCGCAGAGGTACAGAAGCACACCGGCGTCTGCCCCGGCGTCGCGATCCACATACCATGGGACAAAGTTGACGACTACGGTGCATTGCGCTCCCATGCGGAGGGGCTGGGGATGCATATCGGCGCGGTGAACCCGAACCTGTTCCAGGATGAGCAGTACAAACTCGGCAGCGTATGCCACCCCGACGCCGCCGTCCGCACGCAAGCGGCCAACCACTTGATCGAGTGCGTCGAGATCGCGCGGCATACCGGCTCGGACTTGCTGTCCCTCTGGTTCGCGGACGGCACGAACTACGCCGGGCAGGATAGCTTCATCGAACGCCGCCATCGAATGCTTGAATGCCTCGCGGCGATGTACGCCTCGATGTCGCCTGAAATGCGCATGCTCCTGGAGTACAAGTTCTACGAGCCCGCCTTTTATCACACAGACCTGGCTGACTGGGGCACCGCGTTGACAATGTGCCAGAAACTGGGAGAGCAGGCGCAGGTGCTCGTGGACTTTGGCCACCACGCCCAAGGGGTGAACGTGGAGCACATCGTCGCGCTCCTCCTCGACGAAGGACGGCTCGGCGGATTCCACTTCAACAATCGCAAGTATGGGGACGACGACCTGATCGTCGGCTCCGTCAACCCATTCGAGCTCTTCCTTATATACGTTGAGCTCGTGGGCGCGGGTGCCACGGCTGCGAACGTCGCGTTCATGATCGACCAGTCGCACAACATCGAGCAGAAGATCGAGGCGATGATCCTCTCTGTGACCAACCTCCAGGAGGCGTATGCCCGCGCGCTCCTCGTCGACCGTGGGGCACTGGAGGAGGCGCGGTGTGTTGGGGACGTGCTCGGCGCACACCGCGTGCTGCTCGACGCGTACAATGTGGATGTCCGCCCCCTGTGTGCGAAGGTGCGTGAGGATCTGGGCGCGTCTGCGGATCCCATTCCCGCGTTCCGCCAGAGTGGGTATCTAAATAAGATAGCGGCAGCGCGCGTTGGCGGCACCCAGGCGAGTTGGACGTAAACCAGAACGCGTACTTTGAGGGCTCGCGACCGTCCCTGATCTGGGAGGCAGGACTGCCTGCCAGACTGGGGACCATGACTGACACGAACATTTCTATCTGCGATGCCGGGTCAAAACAGTATTCGGCTTGAGAAGAACGGGATAGAGGAGGACGGAATATGGGAGTGGACACGCAGCAGGCAGCAACAGTCCAAAACCGCTGGGACGACCAGGCCGCCGCCCCGCTCTCGCCCATCGACACACTCGTGTATCGTTCGAATCTACTCGGTGCGGATCGCTCTATTGCCAACTTCGGTGGTGGCAATACTTCCTCGAAGCTGCGGATGCCCGACCACACCGGGCGCGAGATCGACACCCTCTGGGTGAAGGGTTCCGGCAGCGACCTTGCCACGATCACCGCGCAAGGGTTCACCGGTCTGCGCCAGGAGGAGATGCTGCTGCTCCAGCAGAGAACCAGGATGAGCGACGAGGAGATGGTCGCGTATCTCAGCCGGTGCCAGATCGAACCTGCCATGCCGCGCTCCTCAATCGAGACGCTCTTGCACGCCTTCGTGCCGCAACCGCACGTGGACCACACGCATCCGGACGTGACGAACATGATCTGCTGCTCCTCGGATGGCGAGGCACTGGCGCGCGAGTGCTTCGGCGACACTGCCGTCTGGATCCCGTACATCCGGCCCGGCTACACGCTCTCCCGGCAGGTCGGCGAGGCAGCCCAAAGGCCGGGGGTTCAGGTCGTGCTGCTCGCGAAACATGGCCTGGTCACGTGGGGGGAGACGCAGCAGGAGTGCTACACTAACACGCTTCAGGCGATCAACCGGGCGTTGGAGTTCGTCGCCGCGAGAACCAGCGATGTCGAGCCGTTCGGCGGTCAGCGCGGCGCACCCCTCTCCACGGGCGAGCGCGAAGACATTCTCGCCACGGTCCTCCCCGTGCTACGTGGCGCGGTGTCCGGGGAAACGCCGAAGATACTGCGCGTCGATACCGGCGACATGGTCACGCAGTTCGTATGCGGCGCGGACGCCGAAGCCCTCTCCCAAGTCGGGGCCGCCTGTCCCGATCACCTGGTCCACACGAAGATGCGCCCGCTCTGGGTACCCTTCGACCCGGCCCGCGAGGGCGGCGAGGAGCTTCGCCCCAGACTTCTAGCCTGCGTCGAACGCTACCGAGAGGAGTACCGAGAGTACTTCACCGCGCACGACGAGGCTGGGGAGGACATGGCCGACCCCAACCCCCGCGTCGTGCTTGTAGCTGGCGTCGGGCTGATCGCCATCGGAAAGGACGCCAGGGCAGCCGCGCTCTCTCGGGATCTCTACCACCGCGCGATTCACGTGATGCGCGGCGCGCATGCGCTGGGCGGGTACGTCTCGCTCACGGAGGCGGAGTCGTACGCCATCGAGTACTGGCCGCTGGAACTGTACAAGCTCTCGCTCGCCACACCGCCAAAGGAGCTTGCGGGTCGAATCGCACTCGTCACCGGCGGTGCGGGCGGCATCGGCAGCGCGATCGCGCGCGAGCTTGCGGCCGCCGGCGCGTGCGTTGTAGTAGCCGACCTCAACGCGGAGGGCGCAGCAGAGGTAGCGGGCGCGCTGCCGGACACGCGGGGATACCCCGTACGGATGGACGTCACCGAGGAGCCGACCGTTGCCTCGGCGTATCGCGAAGCCACGCTGACGTACGGCGGGGTGGATATCGTCGTCTCGAATGCCGGGCTTGCGTCTTCCGCCCCGGTCGAGGAAACCACCGTCGAGATGTGGGACCGCAACCATTCCGTGCTCACGAAGGGGTACTTCCTTGTCGCCCGCGAGGCGTTCCGGGTGCTGAACCAGCAGGGAATCGGCGGCAGCATCGTGTTCATCGCGTCAAAGAACGCGCTCGTCGGCGGTAAGAACGCCTCCGCGTACTCCACGGCGAAGGCGGCGGAACTCCACCTCGCCCGCTGCCTGGCGGAAGAAGGCGGCGCAGTCGGTATCCGGGTGAATACCGTCAATCCCGACGCGGTACTGCAAGGAAGCAAGATCTGGGGCTCTTCGTGGCGGGAGGAGCGGGCGCGCTCCTATGACATCGCTCCCGAGGAGTTGGAGGAGTTTTACCGCAACCGCACAACGCTCAAGGTGAACATCCTTCCCGAAGACATCGCGCGCGGTGTGCTCTTCTTCGCGTCGCCGATCCGCGCCGCGAAGAGCACCGGTAACATCCTCAACGTGGACGGCGGCGTCCCCGCGGCGTTCCCGCGCTAACCCCCACGGGCCGGGCAATGCCTGCGCCATCCGAGGCGCGTTTCTCATGCGATTTCTGCCCATGGCGCGGCATTCCGTGGCAGTCATTAGGCTCGCGAACCACGGGGACACAGGGACAGGCACGGAGACCCTACGGGCTGGTCACCACCTTCACGCCGCATCGGAATCATGTCGGCTGCGGAGGACCGGCAGGCAAATAGAAGCGGAAGGTACTGCCGGCACTTAGTTCACTCCCTACCTCAATGCAGCCACCCTGCGCCTCCACGTTCAGCCGGCTGATGTACAATCCGAATCCGAGCGCTCGTGAACCACCCGCCTCTCCGATTCAGTCCGCTCGCCAACCAGCCGACCAACCGCTGCACGAATCTGTGCGAAAAAATCACCCTGCTAACTACATATATGCTATACTACGCACGAATCTTGCGAGGACGCAAGTAACAAAACTCCAGATGGCGTAGTCGCGAGGAGTCAGCAAGCCCCTGGGTGTTGGCAACACAGTCGCGGATGGCTCTGAAACCCTCTGCGCAGTTTCGCTCGCTCGCTGCACTACGTCGAAACAATAACGTCGTAACCATTCAATGGAGAAAGTAGATGAAGAGATTCGTAATCGGTACTTTGGTGCCACTGCTGGCTATTCTAAGTCTGACGCTGCCGGCGAACGCCGGGTTGATGTGGTGCAAGACCGACCCGGTCATCACCCTTAACAACACAATCGTTGATATCACCACCTCTATTCCACTAGAGTACGTGCCGCTGGTGAACGGCCCGGTCACTTACGAGGTCCGCACACCAAAGGACACCGAGCGGCATCTGATTCTCAATGACGCAGGCTTTGGCAGCGGTTCGGAGTTCGTGTTCCTCGATGGCGCTGGCACAATACTGGACAACGAGATCCCTACGAAAATACTCGTACACGTGCCCATCGACACGTCTCGTTTGGCGCCGAAGGAAACGGTCCCGGTAGAGCTGATGATCATCCCCGCGAACGGCGCCCCGCTTGTCGTCATGGGCACCAGCACGTCCACGACCGCCAGTCTTGTTGTTATCGGCAATTAGAACAGCGTAGAATGCGTTAAAGCGTTCGCGCATCGCCATCAAAGGAGCCAGGGCCCGCGCCTGGCTTCTCGTATGTTCGGTGGATCAAGCGGAAGGTCACGCGTATGGAAGGTCTGCCGTTAGCCGCCAAACTTTATATCAGCATCGTCACGGTCACCGCTGTTCTGCTCACCACGCTTTTTATCGCCACGCAATCCGCGCCTAGCGGCGAGCACATCGCCCTCGCCGTCGTGTTGTGCGCGTTCGAGTTCCTGGCCGGGTACTTCCCCATCCGCTATGGCCGGAACACCAAGATCTATATCAACTTGCATACCAGCGTCGTGTTTGCCAGCGTTTTGGTGTTGCCGCCGGGCCTCGCGCTCATCGTCGCTGGTCTCGGCACATTGCTCGCACATATCACCAGGCACCGCCAGGCGGACGAGTCGGTGTTCAATACCGGGCATTCGATCGTGCAGACCGCTATCGCCGGCGGCATCCTGGCTGCGGGTGGATGGAACTTCGACGCCCTCTCGATCGAACGCCCGGACCTTCTGGCGCTTCTACTGGCCGCCGCCGCCGCCATGTACGTCTACGATGCGGTTTCGATAGCACTTATCGTTGGCTTCAGCAGCAGGAGCACCCCGCTGGCGGTTTTGCGCAACATCATGACGGGGTTTTACAACGTCGAGACGCTCTTGCAGTTGGCCATCGGTGTGCTCGGCGCGGTTATCGCGGATGCGCAGCCCTTTGCGCTACCGCTCCTCCTGCTCCCAGCCTGGGCCGCCTACCAGTCGAGCGAGAGACACGTGCAGTTACGCGAGCAATCTCTGGTGCTCGAGCATCAGGCGTTCCACGACCCGCTCACGGGCCTTCCGAATCGCGCACTCTTCATGGACCGCTTGCGCCACGCTCTCACCCGCGCGCGACGGGACGACGTCTGCACCGCCGTTCTCTTCATGGATCTCGACCGGTTCAAGTTCGTGAACGACAGCCTCGGGCACGACGCCGGGGACGCGCTGCTGAAGTTGGTGGCCGCGCGCCTCCTGGAACAGCTACGACCGGGAGATACCGTAGCCCGCCACGGTGGCGATGAGTTCACAATCCTGCTGGAGAATATTGGCGGGGACGCCGAAGCGGCACGAGTAGCAGACCGGATCGCGCACGGACTACAACAACCGTTCAGTCTGCGCGGGCATCAATTGGACGTCCGGTGCAGCATCGGCATAGCCAGCACAACAACGGAACGTTTACAGCCGGAGGAATTATTGCACGACGCCGACACCGCCCTGTACCGGGCCAAATCCACGGGCAAGGCACATTACGAGATCTTCGACGCGCGGATGGGCTCAGAGGCCAGCGACCGCATTCTGATAGAGTCCGACCTCAGACTCGCCCTGGAGCGGCATGAGTTCCGACTCTACTACCAATCCGAGGTCAATCTTCGGACCCGTCGTATACAGGCGGTTGAAGCGCTGGTGCGCTGGGAGCACCCGCAACGCGGCCTCGTTCCCCCCCTGGAGTTCATCGGTCTCGCGGAAGAGATCGGGCTCATCGTGCCGCTCGGCCGATGGATCCTGACGGAGGGCTGCCGCCAGG
>JACDAU010000041.1 GCA_013695265.1 Chloroflexia bacterium | reverse complement strand
GTCGTTCAACGCCGTTCTGCTGGAGATAGACCCGGCCACGCGCCGGGGACGAAGCATACGCCGCATCGACATTCTCGATACAGCGCCACCAGAGGAATGAGCCTGCAGGCAGGACGCTTCCCAAGGTGTGCGAGACAGACACTTATGAGTAACGAGCCTCAAAGAGTAGGAGAACACCATGCAAGAGATCGTGCGCGAAGGTGACTTGCAGCGCGGCGTGGCGGATAGGTGCACAGACGGAAACACCGTTCAGGATCAACGACTGCACGATGTGCCCCTTCGGGTCGCCGAGGCGCCGGTCGGCGTCCAGGTGCTGAAGGTGTCGGCGCGCTCGCAGCCGAGTATGCTTGCGGGGGCGATAGCGGGAGTCCTGCGCTCTGGCGATATCGCGCAGCTTCAGGCGATCGGCGCCGGCGCGGTGAACCAGGCGGTAAAGGCCATCGCCACAGCGCGCATGTATCTCGAGTCGGACGACATCGACCTGATGTGCGTCCCGTCGTTCACCCAGGTGGAGCTTGAGGGCGAGCAGCGCACCGCGATCTCCATTCGCGTGGAGCAGTTTTAGGCATAGGTTTATGGGTAAAGCTTCGGCCTGCTAAGCGAACGATGGCGCCGGTCAGAGGCTTGCAATGGGATAGTCGTGCCAAACAATCGAGCCAACGCATGCTTAGCCTGTGTGATCGGTGAAGCACCAGAGGTTGTTGCCCGCATGGTGGTACCGGGTTAGCAACCATCACCGATCTCGGCAGCGAGTCCTGCTTGGTGTACCGCCCAGCCCCCGGCAAGTAGAACCGCGCTCCCATCTGGTACAAGCCTGTACTCTCGTCCAGATACATCCCCGTGTACCGCATCGGGTTGTACCGGGTGCCACTGCTGCCGATGCTACTCCCCCACGGGTCGTACCGGTACGAGTTCTCCAATCCACCACCACTCGCGTTCGTCAAGGCCGTCACCGTGCCCTGCCGGTCGCTGCCGTAGTTCACGTGGACCGGACTGTACCACCGCGACAGCAGCCTGCCGCCCGGATCCCGCAGATACGTGGAGTTCGTGCCGCCCGTCTCCAGGCTCATCCCCGTCTGGTCATACCAGTAGTTCGTCTGTGCCCCCGCACCGGTCTGCCGCTCCATCCTCCTCCCCAGACCGTCGTAGCCGAACGCCACCGTCGTGCTGCCGATGTGCCCGCCCAGTGTGCGGCAATCCCATCGCTGCCGCGCTGATATAATACACCCACGGTCACGACCGCAGCACACACTAGCGAGGACGCCCAAACTGATTCCACGCACCATCGACTTGCATACCCATACCAATCAGTCCGATGGCGAGCACCCTCCGCAGGAGCTCGTCCGGCTCGCACAAGAGGCCGGTCTCACGACGATCGCCGTTACGGATCACGACACCGTCGCGGGCGTCGCGGAGGCGATGGCGGCGGGCAAGACGCTTGGCGTCGAGGTAGTCCCCGGTATCGAGTTGAGCACCACCGTCGACCATGGCGAGGTACACATGCTCGGCCTGTGGGTGGACCACACAAGCGCCGAACTGCTCGCGATGACCAACAAGATGCAGGGTGGCCGCGACACTGCGGCCCGACAGATGGTCGAGAAGCTGCGCGCGATGGGCCTGGACCGGCTCCGCTTCGAGCGCGTGCGCGAGCATGCCGGCGAGTCCTCCATCGGGCGCCCCGCCATCGCGAACGCCATGCTTGAGGAAGGCTACGTCACGACGTTCGACGAGGCGTTCACCACTGAGTACCTTGCCCACGGCGGCAAGGCGTACGTCAGCCGACACAAGCTCCTGCCCGTGGACGCAGTGCGCCTCATCCACGCGGCGGGCGGCATCGCGGTGCTCGCGCATCCAACGTATACCCACGACCTCCCCCGGACACTCGCCTCGCTCCGTCGGGCCGGGCTGGATGGCATGGAGATCTACTACAGCGGCTATACGCCGGCGGTCCGCGCGACGCTCCGCCGCCTCGCACGCAAGCACGGCCTGCTGTTTGGCGGCGGGAGCGATTATCACGGCGTGCCCGCAATGCAACAGCCCCCCCTGGGCACCCACTACGTCCCCCCGTTTGTCCTCGACGGGTTGCGCGCCGCACACAATCGGCGTACCATGGCCTAGCAAGCACCAACCGGAGACACCATGAGAAGCAAGCTTATCGCGCGATTGATCGGCGCGGGGTTGCTCGGCGGCGCTGGCTACCAGCTTGGTAGCTGGCTGGGCAGCGCGGTCGGCTCCGGCCAGCTCGTGCTGGTGCTCGCGCTGACCGTGGCCGTGCTGGGTGGGGGCATAGGAATGATCTTCGCCCCCGCCGTGACGATCGCGCCGTTCAATCATACCCGCCGCAGGCTCGCCGCAATGGCCGTTGGCGACCTCGTCGCGGTCGGAGTCGGGGTGCTGCTCGGGCTGATTCTGTCCGCGCTACTCACGTTCCCGCTAGGCGCATTGCCAGGACTGCCTGGCAGTGTCGCGCCCGTCATCGCCGCAGTCGCCGCCTGCTACATCAGCGTCACGGTCCTGCTCGCCCGCCACCGCGAGCTGGCCGACTACGTCACCCAGCGAAAGTTCCTCTCCGGCGCACCGCGCAAGCCGGTGGAGTCGCCGCGCTACCTGCTGGACACCAGCGCGATCATCGACGGGCGAATCGCGGATGTGTCCGCCACGGGCTTCCTCTGCGGCGATCTGCTCGTGCCCCACTTCGTGTTGCGCGAGCTTCAGGCCATCGCGGACTCCTCGGATCCCCTGCGGCGCAACCGCGGAAGGCGCGGACTGGACATGCTCGCACGCCTGCAAGCGGAAAGTTCCATGCCCGTCGAGGTGCTCGAGATCTCGGCGAACGGCTACCCGGACGTGGACAGCAAGCTCGTCGCCGCCGCGCGCGAGTTGTCGTACCCAATCATCACGAACGACTACAACCTGAACAAGGTCGCTACGTTACAGGGCGTCAAGATCCTCAACGTGAACGAGTTGGCGCGGTCCGTAAAACCCGTGCTCCTGCCCGGTGAGGAGGCGCGCGTGCGCATCATTCAGGAGGGTAGGGAACTCAACCAGGGTGGGGGCTACCTCGAAGACGGCACGATGATCGTCGTCGAGAACGGCCGCAGTCGACTGAACCAGGAGGTCGAGGTCACCGTGACCCGCATCCTGCAAACAACTGCCGGGCGCATGATCTTCGCGCAGATCGCCACCGAGGGACTTCGCCGGTGAGCGGACGCAGAGCGGGCGTTGTTTCCAGGCGTCACCAGCGTCGTGCGGCGCAGTGAGTGCCCCAGCCGTCGGCGCCGTGATCGTCGCTGCGGGAGCGAGCACCAGAATGCGCGGCGCGGATAAACTCTGGGCCGACCTCGACGGTGTGCCGCTGCTGGCGCGCACGATCCTCGTGTTTCAGGAATGCGCGGCGGTGGGCAAGGTCGCCGTGGTCAGCGCTGTCGAGCGCGTCGAGGATGTGCGGGCGCTCTGCTCCGCGCTGGGGCTCGCAAAGGTGGAGACCATCAGCACGGGCGGAGCAAACCGGCAGGAGAGCGTGCTGGCGGGGCTCCGCGCCCTCTCGGGCTGCACGCTGGTCGCGGTACACGACGGGGGGCGGCCCCTTGTCACCCCGGCCCTGATCGAGCGCGGACTCGCCCTCGCGCGCGAACGGCACGCCGCCCTCTGCGCCGTACCCGCAAAGAGCACGCACAAGCTCGTCGATCCGGAGGGCCGGGTCCTCTCCACCCCGCCGCGCGAGCAACTGTGGGAAGCACAAACCCCCCAGGTCTTTCGCTATACGGAGCTGCTGGATGCGCACATCCGCGCCGCCCGTGCGGGCGAGACGCACACCGACGACGCCGCACTGATGGAGGCGGCTGGCCACACCGTCTGGGTCTACGAGGGTTCGTATCGCAACATCAAGGTCACAACACCGGAGGACCTGCCCCTCGTCCGCACCCTGTACGCAGCCGGAGTACCCGTTTCATGAGCGGCGAGACAGTCCCAGACCGCATGCGGATCGGCAGCGGCTACGACGCGCACCGGCTGGTAACCGGCAGACCGCTCGTGCTCGGTGGCGTGACGGTGCCGCATCACCTCGGCCTGGAAGGACACTCCGACGCCGACGCACTAACACACGCCATCATGGACGCGCTGCTTGGCGCTGCGGCGCTCGGCGATATCGGTCGCTTCTTTGGCTCCGACGATCCGACACTGGCCGGGGTGGTGAGCATCCGGCTGCTGGAACAGGTTGCCGGGATGCTCCGCGACGCTGACTGGGTGGTGGGGAACGTGGACGCCACCATCATCGCCCAGGCTCCGCGCCTCGCGCCCCACGCTGCGGAGATGCGCGAGCGGATCGCTTCCGCGCTGGGGGTGGGTGTCGAGCAGGTCAGCGTCAAGGCAACAACGACCGACCGCCTGGGGCCGTGGGGCCGAGAGGAGGGCATCGCCGCCGAGGCAGTCTGCCTCCTGCGCCGCGCCGCGCCAGCTAGCGAACGGGCACCGGCGCCACGATGAACGGGTTTCGCTCCGTCGCCAGCAGCGCCCGGTTACGGCGAAGGATGACGGCGGAGAGGACGAGCGTTACCGCCGCGCCATAGATCAGCGCGAACGACGGCGAGACTAGCGCGGCCACCGCGCCCGCCTGCAAGCTGCCGAGGGGTATGAAGCCAAGACCCACCAGCATCCACACACTCATCACCCGCCCCCGAATCTCGTCCGGGACCAGCGCCTGCACCACCGTGTTCCCTGTCGCCATAAAGGTCACGAGCGACCACCCGATGAAGACCAGCGCCAGCATGGAGAGTGGAAGGTATCGCGAGCTGGCAAACACCGTCGCGGCAAGCGCGAAGCCGACCTGCGCCCGCAGCATCCATCGCACCCCGGTCTGCACACTATCACGCCGTCGGGCGAGCATCAGCGACGCACACAGCGCCCCCACCCCCGCCGAGACCAGCAACAGGCTGAACCCGCTGGCCTCCAGCCCGAGAACCTGCTTCGCGAACACCGGCAGCAGCGTGCCATATGGGAACAGGAAGAGGGTCTGCACCATCG
>JACDAU010000040.1 GCA_013695265.1 Chloroflexia bacterium | reverse complement strand
CTTCTTCCCCTGCGTTATCGCGAGGAGCTTTGTGGCCTTGCGGGCACGTGGGAGAACCAAGGACGTGACCGCGCTGACGGTGTCGAGCATCGTTACGATTACGATCACGTTTATTTTGAGCATCCTGATTAACGCACCGATCAACCGTGCCCAGCAACACAAGTGGGATCCCCAGAACCCGCCAGAGAACTGGGTGCAGATGCGCGACCGGTGGACTAAGTCGCACGTCGTCCGCAGCGTCTTCGCCGTCGTCTCCCTGGCCTGCAACGTCCTCGCCTGGCAGCAATCGGGCTCGGAGCGAGGCAAGGGACTCAAGGCGCGCATAGCCGACATCCGATCCTAGGACGGTGGGGGCTTCACCGGGTTAGTCCCCCATACGCCGAGCTCCGGTGACCTCGCCGAGAAATCACGCTAGAGCAAAGAGGGCGACCACGATGGCACCGAAGTACACGTTCAGCAGCCACGAGAGCTTCTCGCACGACGACATCGACAGCTTCGGGTACGACTGGGAGCGCAACGCGAACCGCGATATCGCGCCCCGGTATCCGCTCAAGGTGTACCTGCCGCGCACGACCGAGGACATCGTCGAGGTAATGCGGGAGGCGAAGCGGCTCGGGCAGGAGTTGCGGATCCGCAGCAAGGGACACTCCAGCAACGATCTGGTGCTGACCGAGCGCGGCGCGGTGCTCTGCACCCAGAAGATGGACCGGATCCTCGACTTCAACGAGGAGGAGCGAAGCATCACCGTGCAGGCCGGCGCGATCACCGCCGAGATGGACCAGTACCTGATCGCGCGCGGTTACGGCCTGCCAGTGATCGGCGATCACCACGACATCACCGCAGGGGGCTTTGCGTCCGTAGGTGGCTTCAACCCTGCATCACTCCGGCACGGCATCTTCATCGACAACGTGCTGCGCCTGGAGGCGGTGACCTGGGAGGGCGAGGTTGTCCGCTGTAGCAAGGCGGAGAATCGCGAACAGTTCTACCGCTTCCTGGCTGGCACCGGGCAGTATGGCATGATCACGGAGCTGACCTGCCGTGTTATCCAGGTCCGCAAAACGCGCGACCTCGTGCGCAACAATCAGACGAACTACCGCAGCCTCGACGAGTACCTCGCGGCAACGACGCGCTTCATCGCGGATCCCGGCGACGCCGTGATGCAGCGCCTTGTCTGGTTCGACTTCGGCCGCTTCCTGAAGATGGGGCAGCTCTCCGCGTATACGCCAACCCCGCGCACATTCGCGCACGCGCTGCGCGACTGGGCCGCGTACAAATATCTGCACACCCTGGGCTACTGGGCGGGCCGGCTTCCAAAGTTGGTGGATCTGCTGGTCAAGAACGTGGCGATCCTGCACGTCATGTTCCCGCCGAAGTACTCCACGATCAAGCACGCGGAGTCGCTGACGGACCGGGTGTTGGAGTCCTCGGTTGGCGACCCGACGCGGATGCTCGCGGTCATCGTCCCGGTGGACCAGTACGAGCCGATGTTCCGGGGAATGTACCAGCTCGTGCGAGACTACCGGAAGCGGTACAAATGCTTCAGCTTCCTCACCCTGTACGTCAAGGCGCTCAAGTCCGAGTACCTGGAGGGGCTTTCTCCCGGCAAGCGCTTCTGCGAGGTCCTGATGTACCTGGGCGTCAAGCCGAAGGGCATGACGAACGCAGTCATGGAACAGCTTGTATCGGATCTCGACGACCTGTGCATTGCGCACGGCGCGTTCCGCTACATGCACACGAAGACCGTGAAGGACCCTGAGCGTCGGCGAAAGATCGACCCGAACGCGGCGTATAACCCGGAGCCAGCACCCGCCAGTGCGCTGAAGGAGGTGCGCTCATGAGCGTAGCGCGTGGACTCTCCGCGAGGCAGTGGCGGATCTTTCGGCGGCTGACGGCTGCGGCGGGTGTGGAGAACCTGCTCATCTTCGCGCCCGTCGCCATACCGAAACTGTATGCCGGCTACTACCGGATGAATAACCAGCTCAACGCGCGCCTGCGCCTCGGCGGCGAGGCAGGAAGGCCGCCGGCCGAGGGCATAAACAAGATCTTCGTCAACCTCACCGGGATCCTCGGGTCCGCAATGGGCGTGGCCCTCCTGTACGCCTCTCGCGATCTACCGAACCGCTCGGGCATCCCGGTCGTCAGCGCCATCGCCCGTCTCGTGGCAGTGGCCGTCATCTGGTACTACGTCGCCACCGAACGGGTCGCGCGCGTGATGCTCCTGTTCACCGCGCCGGATGTCCTGTTCTCCGGGGCGTTCCTGTACTTCGCCTCGCGCCAGCGCCGCAATCGCCCCTGATCCGGCAACACCGACGAACACCCCCTGGAGGACAGACCCTATGACGCAGCAGTTGGAGCCAAATTCCCCGGCCGGTATCTGCTTCAGTGAGACGATGGCGGGTGGCTTCACGCTCGGCACGGACGACGTTGCGGAGGGCGACCGGCAGGGCAAGGCCGCAGGGAACATCCTCGCCATTCACTGCGACATCACCGTCGAGAACCTCGATCGGTTCGTCGCCGACCGCGATATGCCGGGATCGTTGGCGGGGACGGTCGACTACCCGCCCCTGGGTACGGGGCTGTCCGCAGAGCGCAGCGTGTTCAACCTCTTCAGCCCGGCTGACGACCCGAAGACGCGGCTCATGGTGTATGAG
>JACDAU010000032.1 GCA_013695265.1 Chloroflexia bacterium | reverse complement strand
GTTGCGGTGTTGCCGCGCGGTGATGCTCACGGCTGCTGGCCGCGAGATGGTCAACGGAGGTGGTGGCTCGCCAATGTGATAAGGGCGCTGCGACCTCCGCCTTGCGCCGGGGACCAAATCTCGTCGCCGTAGTGGGCTCAGATTTTATCGCCGGACACAGCTAAGGCAAGTTCGGACCCGATCCCTGCCGCCGATCGGCAATTCTAGGCTCATTTGCACTTTGGGTGCTCGGTACCAGATGTAGTAGGTACACTCCGTCAGAACGAAGGGCTCAGACGCTCTGGACGGAGGGTAGTGTGAATGGACGTAGAGCTATGGTCGCTGCTGCCGGAAGGACTGGACGTAGGCACGGTCACCATCAAGGAGGACATGGTCATCATCGAGGCAGTTGCGAGCGCTACCAGCGCCACTTGCCCCGAATGCAGTCTTCCCTCCCGCCACGTCCATAGCCATCGCTACCGCACCCTCTCCGACCTGCCCTGGTTCGGTCTCGCCGTGAGGCTCATGGTACGCATCCGTCACTTCCGCTGCCGCAACGAGCACTGCCCTCAACAGATATTCGCCGAGCAGATACCGGGCACGTTCGAGGCATTCTCCAGACGCACCAAGCGACTGAATGAGGCGCTGCTCACGGTAGCTTATGAACTGGGCGGCAAGGCCGGGGTCCGCGTGGCTGACGCATTGGGGATCGACATTGGCCGAGACAGCCTGCTCAGGCTGATTCAGAGGAGTCCACTCCCAAGTGCCGGAGCCGTGAGAGTCTTGAGCGTGGACGACTGGTGCTGGAAGAAGCGGCACAGCTATGGGACCATGCTGGTGGACCTGGAGCAACATCGTCCTGTGGACCTACTACCTGATAGAAACGTGGACTCGTTTGCCCGATGGCTCACAGCACATGACAGCGTGGAGGTGGTAGCAAGCGATCGCGGCGGAACGTATTCAGAAGGCGCGTCTACTGGAGCTCCTCACGGCATCCAGGTCGCTGACCGATTCCATCTGCTTACCAATCTCGGCACTGCCATCGAACAGTTCCTGAACAAACATCATCGAGATCTGCGTGCCGCATCAGCGAAGATGAGGCAAGCCGCCATCGAGGCATCAGGATATCAGCCAAGAGAACCAGCCAAGACCAAGCTCGTGCTGTCGCAGGAAGCTAAGCGGGACCGCCGGAAGGCCAAGTATGACCAGGTTGTGGCGCTCGCCGGACAGAACCTGACCTATAAACAGATCGCCGTCGAGACGGGTGTATCCGTTGATACTATCAGCCGGTGGTTGCGGGCAGACGGGTTCCCGGAATGGGGAGGTGGAGTACCGGTTAGAAGGCCCAGCAAACTCGACAGGTACGAGTCGTACCTGAGGAAGCGCTGGACCGAGGGATACCGGAACGCTACCGAGCTGTACAAGGAGATTACGAAGCAGGGGTACGTGGGTTCGCCGCAGATGGTGAGGTACTTCGTCAGGGGCTGGAGGGAGAGCCAATCGAACAAGAGGCTGCCTTCCCAACCACCACCTCCAAGGCTTCGGGAATACCTGCCTCATCACCTCGCCTGGTTGCTGTCCCAGTCTGAGCTCGACGATGACGATACGAAGTACATCGAGCAGCTCTGTGAGGAATGTGCAGACGTACGGACCGTGCAAGGGCTCGCGAGTGACTTTGCTCAGATGATAAGGGATAGGGACGGCGAGCGGTTGTCGGCTTGGATGGACAGAGCCCAGCAGAGCGAGCTTCCGGAGATGGTCAGCTTTGCGCGGGGTCTCGGCAAGGACCTGGCAGCAGTGAAGGCGGGACTATCAAGCGAGTGGAGTCAGGGGCAAATCGAGGGCCAGATCAATCGGCTCAAGCTGCTGAAGAGACAAATGTATGGGAGAGCAGGCTTTGAGCTGCTGCAACGAAGAGTTCTATACTCCCCAGCGCGACCACGACGTCATCGTCGTCAATGCGCTGGCTCATCACCGCCTACTACATCTGGTACCGAGCACTCAAAGCGCGCATGAGCCCGATTGTTACCGCCGGCCATACTCTGGAATTCGGCCTGGGCGAGGGGTCGCCGCTGGCGCGCGTCTACGACCTGGACGGGTTTGTGCTCCTCCTCGGCGTGGGACACGGGGTAATACTTCGCCGGGCGTCCGTATTCTCCTTCCGTTTGCTTCACGACAGGTTCTCCCATACGCAGTAAGCAGGTTTGGATCGGCAGAACGGCTTGAGTTGAGCCGGCCGCGGTGGGTAAACTAGGTATTATCGTCGAACTGCTCAGATCTTGCGTCGATAGCTTATGCTCGTGATACACGGCACCTGGGTGCCGGCCCAAGCCCCACATCCCGCCCGCTTCGCCCTCTGGGCTGAATCTCCTGCGGCTCTCGGGCGCCGCCGGGTACGGAAGAGAACGCCGCCCCACCCCTACGCTGCTCCTTTCGAGCAGCTCCGAGAGATACTGTCCTGTAATTTGCCGGGAGAGGCGGCCTCCGCACCGGTTATCGCCAGGCTTCCGTCCGTGAAGGGGGTTCCTCTCCTGACCACGGACCTGCCCGCGAATGACGGAGCGTCCGCGAAGCTCGCCGAATGGAAGCTTGAGGCGCTGGCACTCGACGCGGCCCATGCCCCCGAGATGCTGATCTCTCTGACAGGCGAGATCCTACCCACGGATGTGGTGCTTGGGGATGAACTGAGATACTGGATCGTTGCCACCCGGTTCGCTCTCGCGCTGATCCACCGCCAGCGGCTGATTCCCACCATGCGGCAGGAGGGCAAAGTACTCGTCGGGCGCTGGGCTCCCGTGCTGAGCGACGAGGATGGCCTGGGCAGGTTTGGTGCTCTCGCCGAATCCATGCCCGGAGCCTGCAGGGCCCTGGCTTGGGACTCGGGCGCTCCCGTTCCGCAGCCGCAGGCTCTGCTAACGGACTATCTCCAGGCCGTGGTGGACGTGATTGCCAGGCAGGCTTTCTCTCTCCTTCCCCTTGCCTCCCGGAACGGGCGGCAGTCTGGCGAGGAGCCGGCGCAAGCGTGGATCGAGGCGCTGCGAGGCGACC
>JACDAU010000029.1 GCA_013695265.1 Chloroflexia bacterium | reverse complement strand
TATCAGAGAGCGCCAGTAGATGCACTATCCGCAATCGTGTGTCGTCGGCCAGCGCCTTGAAGAACTGCGCGACATCGAGCGAAGCGAGTATGTTGGTGCTTTTCACGGCCATGCGAAGCTCCTTTCTTTGAGGACGATGTCCGCAGTATATCAAATCACTTTGAAGTAATGACGGCTGCGTCTGTGTCCGTTGATCGGCAACGGTGGCGACAACTTCAAATGATTGTTGACTACTCATACGCAATCCGCTGGAACACTATTGCATGTCATCCCGAACTCCGTGAGGGATCCGTACCCCCGACCACGGATTCCTCGCACGCTCGGAATGACAGATGCACTTCCATTCAGCCACACTTGGTATAACCGGCGGGCGGCGAGGAAACCGAAGCGTTCGTGCCCCCGAGGCCGTTTCGCGCGATGGCACACCCGCCGCTCAGCAAATATTTCGGATCGCTTGGGGCTTTCCCGTTTAGAGACGCAGACACGCGTCAATAGCAAGCCACAGCAGGCGATCTCGCACGGGACTGCGCATCCAGTCGCGCGAGTCCCACTCGTCGCCGCCGAGGTTGTCCCCGCCATACAAAATCTGGGCAAAGGTCACACCTCGGAACTCGGCGACAGCGAAGAACGCGGCTGCCTCCATCTCGACCGTCAGACAGCCCTCCTCCCGCCGCCGCCGGACCTTTGCGGGCGTCTCGCGGTAGATTGCGTCCGTCGTCCACGTCTTCCCCAGCAGGTAGCTCGCGCCCTGCTCTCGCAGCGTGACCTCTATCGCCGCCACTCCCATGGGGCTGGCGGCGACCTCGCGCGCCGGTGGCAGGTAGTGATACGATGTGCCCTCGTCGCGCACAGCCACCGTCGGCACGACGAGGTGGCCCATGGCGATCTCGCCGTCGAGCACGCCCGCACCGCCACACGCAATGAACTTGCGGCATCCCAGGCCAATGACCTCATCGAGGAACGCGGCGGCGAGGGGCGCACCGACGCCGGGGTGAAACAGAGCGATGCGTTGCCCGTTGATGTCCAGCTCGTAGACGGGGTGTGTGCCCATCTCGCTGCCCAGCAGCCAGACCTCGCGCATTCGCCCCGCCTCGCGGAGGCCGGTGATCACGTCCTGGAAGAAACAGACGACGCAATGCTCCGGCATGTCGACAGACCGGTTCGGCACTGGCTCGATCATTGCACGCCGCTCGGGGTCAAACTCCAGTATCGGGTACTCGCGTCGCATGGTCGCTCCGTTCGATAATTCTGGACGGTCGGGCAGTCTCACGTGAGTGCCCAGACGTGCGACGCCTGCTTCGGGAACAGCGCGTTCAACAGCGCCCGCGGCTCGTCGCCCCGTGCCCCGCAGTCGGCGAAGGCATACGCCAGCTCGTCCAGCGAGCGATACCCGAACAGCAATTGCAGGAAAGTATGGCCGGGGAATGTTGCGCCGCGGCGATCGGCCGGCGTCTCGTCCCACGGATGCGCCGTGATGCGCCCCAGTTCGAAGGCGAGCCGGATGCCGTGGCGGTAGAAGCTGATGTTGAGCTGTCCCGTGTGTCCGGCCAGACTCGTCCCGGCGAGCCGCTCCTCGAGGGCGGGGGCGATGTGCCGCAGGAACCGGGGTATGTCGGGCACGCGCAGGTACCACGCATACGGCGTCTGCACGTTCGGCAGGTGGGCGGCCGCCACCTCGTACGCGGGGTGCTCGACGCCCAACCAGAAGACATAGGACCGGAGCTGCTGCTGGTCCCGCGCCGCGTAGTCCTTCCCCCGTGCCACAAGGGCGCGTATGACCACGGGCGTTACCGCTCCCCATGAGATTTGGGGTGTCAGCTCGTACTCGCCCAAGTGTATGGCGCCGTTGCTGATCCGCCCCGCGTGGGCCAGATAGCCGACCGGTTCCCCGTCCGGCGTCTCGATCACGGCCAGCCGAACCGCTACCTCGCTCGCTGGGTCGCGCCCGTCGAGCTCGTAGCGCCACGCAGCCCCGTCGCGCAGGCAGGCGACCCGGTCGCGGCGTATCCGCCGCTCGTACAGACCCGCGATGAAGGGCAGGTCCCCCTCTATGGCATCGCGGACCCGGTATGGCTCCCGGTCCTCGGCCGCGAGCTCAGGCGCAAGGGGGAGATAGCCGGTGCGGGCGCCGCCGAGAGTCAGGCCGCCCAGCTCGTAGTCGAACTGGCGGTAGTACCACGGGATCCCGGTGATCGCCTGCAACAGCTCGCCGCGCTGAGCGCTCCAGGCGTGCAGCACGGCGAGCTGGGAGCGCACGAGCCCACGCCGACGATACTCGGGGAGAGTGCCCACCAGCTCCGGGCGACCAACGCCGAACGAGATGCCGCTGTACGACCAGGTCTGCGATAGCAGGCACATGGTCGATGCGATCCGGCCCGCCCGCGTGTCCTCCACAACCGTCCAGTCGGACGCCCGGTAGGTGGGATGGTTGCCGTTCATAAGGTCGCGCGTCCATGCGGCGATACCAGCGCTGAAAGTCTGCGGCGAGTCGGCGTGGATTTCGCCGTTGAGCGCAGCAACCGCCTCGGAGTCGGCGGCGGTGGCCCGCCGCAGAACGAGCCCTTCCCCCAGGTTGTGCGGCATTTCTTTCCGGACCAGTGCGTCGTGTGTCAACGCGTCATCTCGTATGTTCCTTGCACCGGCCAGGGAAGGCTTGTTATGGAGCATTCAAGCCAATGATCCGCAGTATACTACAGACCGTGCTACCGCCATAAAACCCTGCCATACTTTGCCCGGTATCCATCAGGGCGAGGAATGGTCATCCGAAGCGTTGCCGACACGAGAAGGCATTCAATCGGATTGCGTCCCGGCGGCGCAGTGCGCAGGCACGAACCCGAACATGGGCGTCTCGCCCCGCAGCCCTTTCACCGCTTTCTCGCCGTCGAGCAGCGATTCTGTCGCGACGCCAATCAGAAAAACAGAGCCTCCTGCACTGACGTAACGTCTCACCGAAAGCCGATGACGCCCGGATGCGAGCGTGCCGTCGGTTTACGCGGCGTTTACGGCGGAGAGCGTTTTGTTGGGGGGGCATTTAGCGCTACGGCATATACTCGGCTCCAGTGCATCAAACAGCCACACTTCCTCGATTGGAGCCACCTGTGATCGGTTTTTACTTCTTCTGGCCCGTCCTCTCCCTGCTCTTCCTCTTCTGGCTGTTCTACCAGCCCAGCCGCCCGTCCCTGTAGGGTCCGGCGACGATGGCTGCGGACTGAGGGCCGCGTTGGGTCCGCGCGTTTTCGCGCTTGAGGAGGAGAGGAGTCCCACTACAACTACTCCGACCGCGACTCCGGCACCAGCCCGCCCGGCTCCCAGTCCCCAGCCTCCGTCGCCCTCAGAGGACGTTTCGCTTGAACCAGTCCCACGGCATCGCCTCAGCATAGTGCAGCAGGTACTCTTGCGGGAACTTCGGGATGTAGAGCAAGCCGAGCACGACAGCGACACGACCCCATGACTTCAGTCGGAACCGCGGAAAGAAGCGGTCGCGCGCGGCACAGAACAGAAACCAGTTCTCGAACAAGTTTGGGAACAGAAACAACATCAGACGGAGACTGGTCAGCTCGAACAGCACCACGCCGGCTAGCCGAAACACGAAGAGGGCGATGCTTGTCTTGCGGGCGAGCACCTCACTCCAGCGCAACGAGACGAAGAACTCAAGTCCGAGGTAGTACAGGTCGAGGACTTTGTCGAGCTGATGATACTGTGGTCCCATGCCGCCGGGACCAAACAACTCGACGATGATCACGTCCGCGCCGTCGAGCAGCAGCGCCAGCACGCCACCCAGGAGCGGCTTGCGCAGAATCAGAAGTGGCACCAGCAGCCGCAGCGCGACAACGAAATACTGGCCCTCGGTAGTCAGTCCGAACATGGTCTCACCCCTTACTCGATTACCACCCGCCGCTCCCGGTCCCCGTGCCTGTACCATCGCACGAGCGGTCTGCGGTACGACTGCGGCGAAGAGGCGAGTTATGCCCCGAGTTTAGGGGATGAGGCGAACAGCGTCGACTAAAACAAGTGGGCCGCGACGGATTTCTCCGTCG
>JACDAU010000007.1 GCA_013695265.1 Chloroflexia bacterium | reverse complement strand
CCACCACCCACGGCCGCGCGCAGATCGCGGACGCGGAAGTTGCCGTGCAGGCGGACGGCACCATCACGGCGCTGCGGTTGCGTGTCCTTGCCGATCTGGGCGCGTATCCGGCCGCGCCCGGTCTATGTGAGTTGACGGGGCGGATGGCCACGGGCTCGTACAACATCCCCGCGGTCGACCTGGAAGCCGTGACGGTGTTCACGAACACGACGCCCGTGGCCGCATACCGTGGCGCCGGCAGGCCAGAGGCGGCGTACTACATCGAGCGGCTGATGGACCTGGTTGCAGACGAGCTGGGAATGGACCCGGTCGACGTGCGCAGGAAGAACTTCATCCCGCCGGACGCGTTTCCGCACACGACGGCGACGGGCGAGCTGTATGACACCGGCGAGTACGACAAGGCGCTCACCAAGGCGCTGGAGATTGCCAACTATCCGGCCCTGCGCGAGGAGCAGCGCGCGCGGCGGTCGGAGAACAGCGACCGGCTGCTCGGCATCGGGGTGGCGTGCTGGGTGGAGATGTGCGGCTTCGGACCCTTCGAGAGCGCGGTGGTCCGCGTTGAGCCGAGCGGGACGGTCTCGGTGCTCACGGGGATATCCCCGCACGGCCAGGGACAGGAGACGACATTCGCGCAGATCGTCGCGGACCAGCTCGGCGTGGCGTTCGATCAGGTGGTCGTCCGCCACGGCGACACCCGCGAGACGCCGATGGGGCAGGGCACGATGGGCAGCCGAGGGCTTGTTGTCGGCGGCGCGGCGCTCGTCGGCGCGGTGGGCAAGGTGCGCGACAAGGCGGCCCGCATCGCGGCGCACATGATGGAGGCCGCGCCGGACGATATCGTGCTCGTGGACGGCGTGTACCAGGTCCGCGGCACGCCGGCGCGCGCGCTGCGACTCGCGGAGATCGCGGACCGGGCGTACAGCGACGAGCTGCCGGAGGACATCGATCCCGGCCTGGAAGCGACGAGCTTCTTCAGGCCGCCCGAACTGGTGTACCCGTTCGGCACGCACATCGCCGTCGTCGAGGTGGAGCGCGACACCGGGCACGTCCACCTGCGCGACTACTTCTCCGTGGACGACTGTGGCCCGCGCATCAGCCCCACGCTCGTCGAGGGGCAGGTCCACGGCGGGCTCGCGCAGGGCATCTCTCAGGCGCTCTACGAGGAGGTGGTGTACGACGAGCAGGGACAGTTGCAGAGCGGCTCGCTGATGGACTACACCATCCCACGCGCGACGCACTTCCCGATGTTCACGACGGACCAGACCGTGACGACCACCCCGCACAACCCGCTCGGCGCGAAGGGTATCGGCGAGGCGGCGACGATCGGCTCCACCCCGACAATCGCGAACGCCGTCATTGACGCCCTGGAGCCGCTCGGTGTTCGCCACCTCGACATCCCGATGCGCCCGGAGAAGGTGTGGCGGGCGATGGGTGGTTAGCGGTCAGCAGTCAGCTTTCGTCGTCGACAGCCCCGGCCCCGGCACGGTAGCGGCAGGTCTCCGTGCATCCATAATACAAACTGCGGCTGAATGGAAGTGCAACTGTCATTCCGAGCTTGCGAGTACGGATCCCTCACGGAGTTCGGGATGACATGCAATCAGGCTTCAACCGCATCGCGTACTACGGGATCGGCCCGGTGCCCGTGGATGTTGCATCGAACACCCCCTACAGCGGTGAGCAAGAAGATTGAACCTCCGGAATGGCAGGGGGCGGGCTGCGGCCCGCGGGCAGGCACGGAGACCTGCCCCTGCCCGGCTCAAGGGTGGCGCTCACCGCTGTATGGATTCGACTCCCTGGCCGTGACTCATTGCTCATCACTCATTGCTGGAGACCTTCTATGACCGTACAGATTCGACCGATTGGCGCAGGTGAGATCGAGGCCGTGGTGCGCTTGTCGCTGCTGGCGTGGGCGCCGGTGTTTCGCTCGTTTGAGCAGGTTCTGGGCTCGGGTATCTATACCCTTATCTACCCGGACTGGCGAACGAGTCAGCGAGCGGCGGTCGAGCAGATCTGCATTGACAGCACGGGCAACAGCGTTTGGGTGGCGGACCTCGATGGAACCGTCACCGGCTTCATCGTCTGCTCGTTGAACGAGGAGGAGAAGGTCGGCGAGGTGGAGCTGCTCGCGGTGGACCCGGCGTTTCAGAACCGGGGGATCGGCGCGGCACTGAACGAGTTCGCGCTCGCGGAGATGAAAGCGCGGGGTATGAACCTGGCCGTCGCCAGCACAGGGGGTGATCCGGGGCACGCGCCAGCGAGGAAAGCGTATGAG
>JACDAU010000006.1 GCA_013695265.1 Chloroflexia bacterium | reverse complement strand
CAGGAAGCCGTCGATGCCCTCATCGATAATGGCCGGCGCGGGCGCGTCGTCAGCGGCAGCGGCAAGCACAAGCTCAAGTCGCTGTCGGACATGCTCAAGGGCAAGCAGGGGCGCTTCCGCCAGAACCTGCTCGGCAAGCGCGTCGACCTGGATTCGCTGATGGAGGAGTTGCGCCTGGAAATGCAGTCGTCGTCGGGGCAGCGGCGGAAGAAGGCAACGAAGCGCCTGCGGGTCGCGGAGGCCTTCCGCAAGAGCGGCAACCGGCCGGAGTGGATGATCTTCACCTCACTGCCGGTGATCCCGCCCGACCTGCGTCCGATGGTGCAGCTCGATGGTGGCCGATTCGCAACGAGTGACCTCAATGACCTTTATCGCCGCGTCATCAACCGCAACAACCGCCTCACGCGCCTCATGAATCTGGGCGCGCCGGAGATCATCATCCGCAATGAGAAGCGGATGCTCCAGGAAGCGGTGGACGCGCTGATCGATAACGGCCGGCGTGGCCGACCCGTCGCGGGCTCAAGCAAGCACAAACTGAAGAGCCTCTCCGACATGCTCAAGGGCAAGCAGGGAAGGTTCCGCCAGAACCTCCTTGGCAAGCGGGTGGATTACTCCGGCCGCTCTGTGATCGTGGTCGGCCCGGAGCTGGAGTTGCACCAGTGTGGCCTTCCAAAGAAAATGGCGCTGGAGCTGTTCAAGCCGTTCGTTATGCGGCGGCTTGTGCAGCGCGGACACGCGGTCAATATCAAGAGCGCGAAGCGGATCGTGGAGCGCATGCGGCCCGAGGTGTGGGATGTGCTCGAGGAGGTTACCCAGGAGTACCTGGTGCTCCTGAACCGCGCCCCGACCCTGCACCGCCTGGGCATCCAGGCGTTCGAGCCGAAGCTGATTGAGGGGAGCGCCATTCAGTTGCACCCGTTGGTGACCTCGGCTTTCAACGCGGACTTCGATGGCGACCAGATGGCTGTGCACGTGCCGCTCTCGCAGGCGGCGCAGCAGGAAGCACGGGAGCGCATGCTCTCGAAGTCGAACCTGCTGTTGCCCTCGAACGGCGACCCGGTCATCACGCCGACGCAGGATATCGTGCTGGGTGTGTACTACATGACCCTCGCGAAGCCCGGCGCAAAGGGAACGGGTAAGTCGTTCTCCTCGCCGGAGGAAGCCCAGCTCGCGTATGAGCTTGGCGCGATTGATCTTCAGGCCCCGATCCACGTGCGCATCCCCGAGAATGGGGTGCCGGCGCACATGGTTAAGACGACCGTGGGACGGTTGATCTTCGCTGAGGCGCTGCCCTCGGGGATGCAATACTCCACGGAGCGGCTCGGCAAGGTGCTTCCGAAGACGGAGCTCCGCAAGGTGGTCGCTGAGGTGTACCGGCGCTACGGGCCGGAGCGGACGGCGCAGGTCGCGGACACGATCAAGCGCGTCGGCTTTCGCTTTGCGACGAAGGGCGGCATGACGCTGGCCGTGGATGACGTCAAGATACCGGAGACGAAGCAGCAGCTCCTCGACGAGGCGGACGAAAAGGTTCGCGTCTACGACCGCGACTACTCGCGCGGCCTCATGACGGAAGATGAGCGCGAGGTGGAGACCATCAAGACTTGGACCGAGACGCGCGAGAAATTGATGACTGCCGTTGCGAGCACCCTCGATCCGTTTGGCGCTATCTCGATGATGGCGACCTCCGGAGCGAAGGGTAACATGCAACAGATTAGCCAGATGGCAGGAATGCGCGGGCTGATGGCGGACCCCTCGGGCCGCATCATCAGCCTGCCGATCCGCTCGAACTTCCGCGAGGGCCTCTCGGTGCTGGAGTACTTTATCTCCACGCACGGCGCGCGGAAGGGTCTTGCCGACACCGCGCTTCGTACCGCAGACAGCGGGTACCTGACCCGTCGCCTCGTGGACGTTGCACAGGATGTGATCGTCGCCATCGATGACTGCGGCACCGACAAGGGAATCACGCTGCGCCGCTCGGATGAGATCGGCATGACCCCGCCGCTGCAGGACCGCATTCTCGGCAGGCAGTCGGCGAGCCCAGTGGCCGACCCCGAAACGGGCGAGGTGCTGGTTGCGAAGAACGACGTGATCGACGAGGCAGCGGTTGCACAGATCCTGTCCAGTAATGTCACGGAGGTTACCGTCCGATCCGCGCTTACGTGCATAGCCGAGACGGGGGTATGCCAGATGTGCTACGGGCGCGACCTGGCAACCGGTGTACTCGTCGAGATCGGCGAGGCGGTGGGAATCATCGCGGCTCAGAGCATCGGAGAGCCGGGCACCCAACTGACGATGCGCACCTTCCATACGGGAGGCGTTGCACTTGAGGCGGGCGACATCACGAGCGGTCTGCCGCGCGTGGAGGAGCTGTTCGAGGCGCGCAACCCGAAGGGGCAATCCACGCTGTCTGAACAGGACGGCCTGATTGAGATCCCGGAGACGGACGACGGCAGCCGCCGCGTGCGGGTGGTTTCGTCGCAGCCCTTCACGCATGCGTATCCCCTCCCCGCTGGGGCGGAGGTGCTCATCGAAAGCGGGCAGAACGTTTCCGAAGGCAGCCCGCTCGCGCGCATAACGAGCGGCGAGGACGTCACGGAACTGACTGCCCGCACTGCGGGGCAGGCGGTTGTGGTGAAGGACAGCATCGAGATCTCAGGGATCACGACCGAGGAGAAGGAGTATACCATCCCGCACGCAGCCCGGCTCCGGGTGGGCGACGGGGACGCGATTGCCGCAGGCGACCAATTGACGGAGGGCCCCCAGAATCCCCATGAAATCCTCGGTATCCGAGGCCGAGATGAAGTGCAGCGGTACCTGGTGGACGAGGTGCAGCGAGTGTACCGCAGCCAGGGTGTGAACACGAACGACAAGCACATTGAGGTCGTGGCCCGGCAGATGCTGCGCAAGGTCACTATCGAAGAGCCCGGTGACACGGAGCTGCTGCCGGGTGAGCTGATCGACCGGTTCACCCTCAAGGAAGTTAACTCTCGCGTACTCGCGGAGGGCGGCGTGCCCTCAACCGCGTTCACGGAGTTGCTG
>JACDAU010000560.1 GCA_013695265.1 Chloroflexia bacterium | reverse complement strand
CTCATAGACAAAGCGGTCCTTCGGTCCGGGGGCGACCTGCTGGAGCCGCACCTTGCCCTCGTCCTCGGTCGGCGGTCCAAGACCCAGGAGGTCGGGGGCTGGCTCACCGTAAAACGCGTCGTCCACGACGAATTGATGGAGATGCGACTCCGTCCAATCGAACGCGATCTGGAGGATATGGTGTAACTGATAGAGGGTCACGTCGCCCGGCACCTGCAACCGTCGCCAGATGGGCGGCTTGCTGCCCAGGAGTGTGACCTTGAGCTGGTAGATCTCTGCTCTGCCGCGCTTTGTTCGGGCCATCGTTTTGCCTCCTTTCACGATACTCGCCCAGAGTCTATCACCACCCACCAGCTACTGTACAATGCGGGCCGTACCACACAAACAGGAGGAGCAATCATGAAGCTCGTCACGTACGAGGAAGGCACGGACCAGAAGCTCGGCGCAGTCGTCGGGGACGAGGTGATCGACCTCGCTGCGGCGTCGGGGGGAACGCTCCCCGCAACGATGCTTGGGCTCATCACCGAGGGTGAGGAAGCGCTGCAACGGGCGCGGGAAGTCGCGGCAGTCGCGCCGCGCGGCGTCTCACTCGGGGCGGTCCGCCTGCTCGCCCCGATCCCGCAGCCGCCCCGCAACGTGATGTGCGTGGGCTGGAACTATCTGGAGCATTTTGAGGAGGGACAAGGTCGGCGCGGACAGGTGGACGAGATGCCGGAGTACCCGACGTTCTTCACGAAGCTGCCCACGACCGTGATCGGCCCACAGGAGGGGGTGCGCCTTGATGCGCGCATCTCGACCAAGCTCGACTACGAGGTAGAGCTTGCCCTGATCATCGGCCGCTCCGGGCACGACATCCCACAAGAGCAGGCGATGGAGCACGTCTTCGGCTACACGATCGCGAACGATGTCTCCGTGCGGGACGTGCAGCGGCGGCATGGGCAGCAGTGGTTCCGTGGCAAGTCGATGGACACCCACTGCCCGATGGGACCGTGGATCGTCACGGCGGACGAGGCGCCCGATCCGCACGCCCTGCGCCTCTCCTGCACGGTGAACGGGGAAATGAAGCAGGACTCGAGCACGCGGTACATGGTGTTCCAGATCCCGAGGCTCATTCAGGAGATCTCGCTGGGTACGACGCTCGTGCCGGGCGACGTGGTGCTCACCGGCACACCGCCTGGCGTCGGCTTCGCGCGCACCCCACCGGAGTACCTACAAGCCGGCGACGTGATGGAGCTATCGGTCGAGCACATCGGCACACTCACGAACCCGGTCATCGCGTACACGGGGTAATACCGAGCGCGGGCAGGTGTTGGGGTGCGGCGCAGATCGTGTAGGGTGCAGGTCTCCGTGCCTGCCCCCCCACCGAACCGCTACGACGGCACGAGCACCCACGCCCCGAGATGCGTGAGCAAGCGAAAGGAAACAGCCTCATGCCCATCCCGGCAAACTACCCCGAGCGCGTGTACGCGGGCGTGCTCGGCAAGATCATCGGCGTGTACCTGGGCAGGCCGTTCGAGGGCTGGAGCCACGAGCGCATCATGGAGGAACTGGGCGAGATCCACTACTACGTTCACGAGCGTCGGGACGCACCCCTCATCGTCACCGACGACGACATCTCCGGCACGTTCACGTTTCTTCGCGCGCTGGAGGATTACGGCGCGACCCGCGATCTCACCGCCGCGCAGGTCGGTCAGACCTGGCTGAACTACATCATCGAGCAGCGCACAATCCTCTGGTGGGGCGGGATGGGCAACTCCACGGAACACACCGCGTACCTGCGCCTCAAGAGCGGCGTGCTAGCGCCGGAGAGCGGCGCCATCGCGCGCAACGGGAAGGTGGTCGCGGAACAGATCGGCGCACAGATCTTTATCGACGGCTGGGCGATGGTCGCGCCGGGCGACCCCGCGCTCGCGGCGGACTTCGCGCGCAAGGCCGCGAGCGTCTCGCACGACGGCGAGGCGATCTTCGGCGCACAGGTCGTCGCCGCGATGGAAGCGCAGGCGTTCACGGAGCCGAACATCGACCGCCTGCTGGACTGCGGCCTCTCGTTTATCCCGCACGACTCCGTCATAGCCCGGATGATCGCCGACATCCGCGCGTGGCATGCCGAGGAGCCGGACTGGCGCGTGACCCGCCGGCTGATCGCGGCGAATTACGGCTACGACAAGTATGGCGGCAACTGCCACGTCGTGCCCAACCACGCTCTCATCATCCACGCGCTGCTCCACGGCGAGGACGACTTCCAGCGCTCGCTGATGATCGTCAACACCTCCGGCTGGGACACCGACTGCAACTCAGCGAACGTCGGCTGTCTGCTCGGCATCAAGAACGGCCTCGCCGGGATTGACGCCGGCCCGGACTACCGCGGCCCGGTCGCCGACCGGATGTTCCTGCCCACCGCGGACGGTGGCCGTGGCGTCACGGACGCGCTCACGGAAGCGTACCGGGTCGTGAACCTCGGCCGCGCGGTCGCTGGCGAAGCGCCCGTCGCGCCCAAGAATGGCGCGAGGTACCACTTTGCGCAGCCCGGCAGCATCCAGGGCTGGCAGGCGGACCCGAGCCCGGAGACCGTCGGCACCCTGATGATCTCGAACACTGAAGGGCGCGGCCTCGCGCTTCACTATCGCCGTGTCGCCACCGGCCGCCCTGCGCGCGCCGCGACCGCCACGTTCATCCCACCCGAGGCGAAAGAGATGCATGGCTATGGCCTCTACGCCTCCCCCACCCTGTATGCGGGCCAGGTTGTCCATGCCCGTGTCGAGGCGGACGTGGACAACGCAGGAGCCGTCGCGTGTACCCTGTACGCTCGCGTCTACAGCTCCAGCGATGCACTCGACATGATCGTCGGGCCGACGCTGACGCTCGATCCGGGCACCCGGCACTTGTACGAGTGGACCGTGCCCGATACCGGCGGACAGCCCGTTGCGCAGGTGGGCCTGGAGATCGCCGCCGAGCGCGCCGAACATGGCACGCTGTACCTCGACTACCTCACCTGGGACGGCACACCTGCCGTGACGCTGGGGCGGCCCGAGGGTGGTGGCACGATGTGGCGGCGTGCCTGGGTGGACGGCGTGGACCACCTCGACTGGGGGGGCGACGACGCGCCGTATCGCCTGAGCCAGGACAGCGGCACCGGACTACTCATTCAGGGCACCCGCGAATGGACGGACTACACCTTGAGCAGCCTGGTCGTGCCACACATGGCGCGTGGTGCGGGCATCGGCGCGCGGGTCCAGGGGATGCGCCGCTACTACGCGCTGCTTCTCGCCCCCGAAGGCACGGCGCGGCTTGTGAAAGCGCTGGACGGCGACACCGTGCTCGCAGAGGCGCCGTTCCGCTGGCAGCTTGACGGACGATACACATTGGCGATAACGGTCACGGGCCACCGTGTCCGCGCGTCCATCAACGGTCGGCCCATGTTCGATATCGAGGACGCGGAGCGGCCCCTTACAGGTGGCGGGATCGCCCTCATCGCCGAGGAGGGCCGCGTGGAGTACGGCGAGGTGCAGCTGGGTCCGGTACGCTGAGGGACGGCGACTGCAAGGCGGTGGCCGGACCCGTATAATGCGTCAGGAGGACTCGCAGATGAGCACGAAACCATTGACGTACGAGCAGGTGCTCGCCGACGCCGCCAGCCTCAAGTCGGAGGAACAGGAGCGGCTGATCGAGAGTCTCGGAGAATTGGTACGGAAGCGCAAACGCTTCGAGGGCAGCCACAGCCCGCTGGAGTTTTTGGGGCTGGGCAAAGAGATCTGGCGCGACGAAAAGACCGGGGAACTCATAGACGCCCAGGAGTATGTGAACCGGGAGCGCGATTCTTGGGATGGGTAGGTGAGATGTATGGGCACCTCGTAGCTGTAGATTCCTCGCCTCTCATCTACCATCTCGAGGACCATTCTATCAATGCAGATCAATTAGATGATTTCTTCGGAGCAGTTGGACGCGGTCACGTCTACGATTACCCTGGTGGAGGTACTGACCCGGCCACTCCAGTTAGCTAATGCAGCGCTCGTTGATAGGTACACGCAGTTTCTGTCAAACACCCGGGAATTGACCATTGTTGAACTCTCCGTCCCCGTGGCGCGCGAGGCTGCCCGGCTGCGAGCGGTCTACAACCCGCGCACCCCGGACGCCGTGCAACTCGCCACAACTATCACCGAGAGCGCGACCCATTTTCTCACCAATGATACCCGTCTCTCGCGCGTATCGGAACTCAACGTCGCGGTGCTCGACGAACTTGGGTGATCCGACAAAGACAGGCTCACCGTCTCCTCCGACATGCGCCGCCGGCCGGGCCCGGCGCTCACCCTGCGGCAGTTATGTCAGCGGCAGCCGCACCCGCTCGCCTGTGCGCGCCGACTTGTAGATCGCGAGCACGATCTCCAGCGCGTTGCGGGCCTGTTCGCCAGGCACCGGGGGTGTCTTGCCGTCCCGCAGCGCCTCGAAGATCAACCGAAACTGGGTCTCGTGCGAGCGCGCCCAGGGTTCACCCTCCTCCGGCTCATGGGTTCGGGCCACATCCTCCGCACTCAGGGGCTCGCTGTCACTTACCGGCTCCCACGCGGTGAGCTGCGCGCCCTCCAGAACCGCCGCGCCCTCCGTGCCGATGATCTCCACGCGCGCGGGCCGACTGCGGTGCGCCGAGGTCGCACCCTGGATGCCCCCCATCGCCCCGCTCGTGAATCGCAACGTCGCGCTCGCGGCATCCTCAGCCTCAATATCGCGCGCAAGCGTGCCCATGTACGCGCTCACCTCCGCGACCGGCCCCAGCATCCACTGCAACAGGTCGATCGTATGGATGCTCTGGTTCATCAGCGCGCCGCCGCCGTCGAGATCGTACGTCCCGCGCCATCCACCGGCGGAGGCGTAATACTCTTGCGGACGATTCCAGTGGACGAACGCGTTGCCGAGCACGGGCCGCCCGAGCAGCCCCTGCTCCACCGCACGTTTCAGCCGCACCGCGTCACGGATGAAGCGATTCTGGAAGATGCACGAGAGCGTAACGCCCGCGTCCTGGCATGTCGCGATCATGTGGTCCGCACCGTCCAGTGTGATCGCCAACGGCTTCTCGGTAATCACGTGCTTACCCGCCCGCGCGGCGAGAGTTGCTTGCTCGGGATGCATACCAGAGGGAGTGCCGAGGATCACCACATCCACGTCTGATCGCGCGAGCAGCCCCTCGATATCCGGGTGCCACGCCGCGCCGTTCGTCTCCGCCAGCGTGCGCCCTGCGTCTTCGCGCGGCTCCGCGACCGCTACCAACCGCGCCTCGGACACTGTCTGCAATGCCGCAACGTGGTTCGCACTGATCGTCCCCGCGCCGACCAGCCCCACCCCAAACTCTCTCACGCGCACATCAACATCTGTAAACCGATGCCGCCGCGCTACGTCTGCGCTTCCCGATGCACGCGGCCCTCGCGCAGCAACCGTGCCACCTCGGCAGTCATACTGCCGAGATCAAACGGCTTCTCGATCCGGCCTTCCACATCCACATCACGGGCGAGGAGCCGGAGCCGGAGGGAGGCTGAGGTCAGCAGCACCGGGATGTTTCTAGTCCGTTCGGTATCCCGCAGACGCTCGAGCACAGTGAGGCCATCGACATCAGGCATCTGGACATCCAGCAGAATCAGATCGGGCTGCCGCACGCTCGCCACCGCCACCGCCTCGCTACCAGAACAGTGGATGGAATGATACCCCTCCAGGCGGAAGATCTCCTCGAGCATCTCCACCATGTCGAAGCTATCGTCCACGATCAGGATCATTGCGCCCGGCGAGGCGACCGCGTATCCGCATTCAGGGCACGCCGCCGCACCTCCAGGCAGGGTAGCGTCGCACCGATGGCACCTTGCACCGTTCGGGGCGTCCGCTCCCACCGCTCGCTGCTGCTGGCCGCAAACCGGGCAGAAGAACTCCCCTCCCTCAAGCGGCGAGTTGCAGTGCTCACATACTGGGGCAATCGGGTTGTTCATAGCCCCTCCTCTCTGTCTTGCAGGTGTCGTCTGTCACAACGTATCGAACAAGTGCCGATTGTAACAGAACAGCCGCGCACGTTCCCGCCTCGTGCAACAGCCGCCCGGTCATGTACCTCCGTTGCCAGACACTCGCGCCCACGTCTCGCGCAAGTACGCAACGCCCTGAGCGAGCTGGTCCGGGGACCACGTGCCCTCGACGCTCACCCGACCGTCATAGCCGCAGGCCAGCAACGCCCGGAAATAGCGCTCCAGCACATCCTCGCTGCGGCCCGGCAGCGGGATCGAGCGGTTCTGTGGCGTGGCGACATGGACGTGGGCGAGCAAGCCGCCCGCGAACGTTGTGTCCTCAAACGGCTCGCCTCCGGCGTCCACGTGGTACAGATCGGAGAGCACTTGCACGGAGGGATGCGCCACGCGATCTGCCACCCCCACGGCCTCGCGCACGGTGTTGACC